>CAMWJQ010000206.1 GCA_947174615.1 uncultured Lachnospiraceae bacterium | reverse complement strand
ATATAATGATATCTGACGATTCCAGCATAATGTTTGAAGCGGCATTTGTAAAAAAACCAGGATTTTTATTTGCAACAGACCAGGAAGATTATATTAATAAAGAATATGATCTGCTAATTGACTATGACACATTACCGTTTCCTATTGCAGAATCAAATGAGGAACTGTTAAAAAATATAGGATCTTTTTCGCAGACAGACTATGAAAAGAATGTAAATTGCTTTTTGGAAAAGTATGGGGTTCATGAGGATGGACATGCAAGTGAAAGAGCGGCAGATATCATTGCAAAATTAATTGATAAAGGAAGAGAACCTTAAATATATGGAGCGAGGAGAAGGTGTAATGAACAGGAAAGAAGATTCATTGGTTTCAATAATAGTACCGATTTATAATACACAGGAATTTTTGCCGCGGTGTCTGGACAGTATTTTAAATCAGTCATATGCGAATATGCAGATTGTATTGGTAAATGACGGTTCAACAGATGATTCTTTATCTGTATGTGAAGAATATGCCGCAAAGGATAATCGAATACAGGTTATCAACCAGTCAAATCAAGGTATTATAGCTGCAAAAAGGGCAGGTATTAAGCTTTGTCGGGGAGAGTATGTCATGTTTGTTGATTCTGATGACTGGATTGAGTCGGCACTCTTAAGGTCTATGGTACAAGCGGTACAGAAATTCGACTGTATGCTGGTATGCACTAAT
Source organism: uncultured Lachnospiraceae bacterium (assembly GCA_947174615.1). Classification (GTDB taxonomy): domain Bacteria; phylum Bacillota; class Clostridia; order Lachnospirales; family Lachnospiraceae; genus COE1. The sequence continues at coordinate 6,412 of CAMWJQ010000206.1, read as the reverse complement.
GTGTATAAGGACTTTAAAGACAGAACAGTTGAAATGAGAAATTATATACCAATTGGTACATATGAAACAGGAACAATTGCGAAAGATCTGTTTTATTATAAGGATACGCAAGACTATGGGATATTGCCATATAGCGTCGCTAAACTATATCCAAGAGATATTTTGGAAGAGATTCTTAATCGTGTAAATAGCGATATACGATATGCTGAGGATAAAGCAATTGTATTTAGCTTAGTATTTCAAGATATTAGGGTATGCTTTACGGATGACATCTATTACCATTACTGTGTCCGTAACGGGAGTGTCTGTTACTCGGAAAATCAAGATTATCTGATAGAACTGACTACTGCTTATAAGTATATAAAGAAGCTCTTTGATAAACATAAGGAACGGGAGTATTTGCTTTGGCAGCTTGGAAAGTGGATGTGGATAGAAGCAAAGGGGGCAATAAATAATCAACTGGGACTTACCACATTAGGCAATCCATTATATAGAGAGCCCTACAGATTAGACCCATCCACCCTCCTTCCACAAAAAAAGAGGTTTATTCTTTACGGTGCAGGCAAGGTCGGTACAGATTATCGTAAACAAATAGTAGATTGTATGAACATAGAACTGTGCGGATGGGTTGACAAAAATTATGAAAAATGCAGGGAAAATGGTCTTGATGTACAACCGGTAGAGTATCTTCAAAATATTGCGTATGACTATATTTTAGTGGCAGTAAACAATGAAAAAGTATTCTGCGAGATAAAAAAAGAACTGAAAGGGTTTGGTGTAGTTGAAGATAAAATCATATGGGGTAAGCCTTTAAGGGCATTGCAATATTGTTAAATAAAGAAAAGTCAAAGGAGATAAGCTTATAATTTCATGAAGGACATAAAATTACTGGATATACATAATTTAGATCTTATCAGAAAGGAAAAAATCATAATATATGGTGCGGGAAAATACGGGGATTATCTGTATTCGCTTTTGGAGTTAAAGGGACTGGGGCAAAATGTCGTCTGTTTTGCAGTATCGACTCAGGAAGGAAATCCGGACATCTTTCATACAAAACCGGTTAAGGTCATTGATGAACTGCAGGAAGAACTGAAAGCCTCCATTGTAATTGTTGCCATTGGTGTTACCCGAACAGGTGAGGTAATTAAGCAGCTGCAAAATCATATCATGAGAAGTGTATACCATGTCAGCAAAGAGGTAATGGAGGATGCAACAAAAGAAATTATTGTGGAAAGCAGGAAACTACCGATTGAGAAAAACAAGGTGATTTTTTCAAACTATGATGGAATGGGATATGGTGGGAACTGCAAATATATTGCAGAAAAATTTATTTGCGGACATTATCCGGTAAAGCTTGTGTGGGCGGTTTCCAATAAGAACATACAAGAGATACCAGAGCAGATAGAGAAAGTACTGATTGGTACACCGCAGTATTACAGGGAATTATTTACATCGGGTACATATATCACAAATACGGTTCATAATCATTATGAGCAAAAAAGGGAAGGGCAGTTTTTCATCAATACATGGCACGGATACGGTCCGTTCAAGCTGGCAGAAGGCGCTGTAAATAAGGATACGGCAAGCAGGGAGAGGTATAGCAAAAGCAACGCCGCCAGCGACGTATTTTTAACCGCCAGCCGCTTCTATACTCAAATATATAGGGATTCTTTCTTTTATGAAGGCGAAGTAATGGAGTGCGGTGCGCCGCGCAATGATGTATTTTTTGCGGATAATACAATCAAAGCTTCCGTTTATAAAAAGCTTGGGATTCTTTCTGATAAAAAAATCATACTATACGCGCCGACATTTCGGGAAGACACGGGCAGTTCGTTCCAAAAATATGATATTGACATGAAACGCGTCTTGAATGCGTTGGAACAGCGGTTTGGTGGTGAATATATTTTGGTATACCGCTTTCACCATTATTTATATGCATTGGGAATGCCCCAAAACTTTTGTGCAGACGCAGTTGACGCAACCTATTATACGGATATTCAAGAGCTTTTAGTAGCGGCAGATGTCGTGATTACCGATTATTCATCACTCATGTGGGATTTTTCGCTGCAAAGACGACCAGTATTTTTGTACCAAAATGATGAAAAGGATTACGAAAATGACAGGGGGTTTTATGCACCCGTGTCAGAGTGGCCATATCCCAAAGCGCATACGCAGGAAGAATTAATTGATACCATAATCAATTTTGACAATGACGACTATATAAAAGATCTGAATGCTTTTTTCCAAAAATACGGTTCGTGTGATGACGGACATGCGGCAGAACGGATTGTTAAAAGGATTATGGAAGAGATAGAGGGAAAACAAACATGACAAAAGTATCCATCATCGTACCAGTCTACAACGTGGATCAATACCTTCCGGCCTGTCTCAACAGCATACTGGCGCAGACTTTAACTGATATTGAAATCATCTGCGTAGACGACGGTTCCACAGACCAAAGCCCTGCCATTTTGGATGAATACGCCGCAAAGGACAAGCGTGTGCGTGTCATCCACAAGACCAACGGTGGATACGGTCATTCCATGAATGTGGGGATAGACGCGGCATCAGGAGAGTATGTCGGAATCGTCGAGAGCGACGACTGCATATTGCCAAATATGTACGAAACACTCTATGCCGCCGCAAAAGATAACGATTTGGACCTTGTCAAATCGGATGTCATCTTTTGGTGGGAAACCCTGCAATATACCTGTGAATACCACAGAGAGGACTTAAATCAATACTACGGTAAAGTGCTGAATTCTTCTGACAGAAAGCGCTTTTTCCAATTCTTTATGAATACATGGACAGGCATATACAAAAGAAGCTTTCTGATGGAAAACAACATACGCCATCATGAAACACCGGGTGCTGCATATCAGGACAACGGATTTTGGATACAGACGCTGTCATTTTGCGAGAGCGCTATGTGGCTCAAAGACGCGTTCTACCTGTACAGGCAGGACAATCCGCTGGCCTCAATAAAAAACAAGAGCAATGTTATGACGATGGTCAGGGAATACGAATATGTATCAAGGATATTGGCAGAAAAGCACAAGGAGTACGAGTTGGACATTTGCAATTATTACAGGATTTTCCGTCATAGGGGCGTATTTTTGCGCATTGCAGATGACTTGAAACGGGGGTATTGTGACACAATCATCAGTGATTTTAGACAATATGGGAAGCTTGCCGCTGAAAATACAGGACTGTGTGAATGGCTTGAGAACGTGTGTTCCAATCCCGACAAATTTTGTGCGGAGTTTGTGCAGGCAAAGCGCAATACGCTGCAAAAACTGGAATGTGCTGGGCAGATTATTATTTACGGCGCAGGCTGGCTTGGGCATACTGCGATGCGCATTCTCGCCTGTCAGGGGATGCAGGAAAAAATAAAGTGTTTTGCCATATCCGCAGGAAAAACGGCTGAGGGTGTCGGAAGCCTGCCTGTAAGGTGCATTGATGATTTGGCACAATACAAACACCATTCGGTTGTAGTTATGGGAGTAAGGGAGCATTCAAAATCGTACTGTGAAATGAAAGAACGGTTAAAAATATTGGGATTTATGAACACAGTAGATTTATCGCAGCTTACGGATTACTTCTATTATATATATTAATAAATATTTTTAATGGTCTTACAAAGGAGTCAGGAAATGAACATAGCACTCATTATAGCAGGCGGCTCGGGGCAGCGCTTGGGACAGGATATTCCCAAACAGTTCATCAACGTATACGACAAGCCGGTGCTGATTTATACTTTGGAGAGCTTCCAAAGACATCCGCAAATCGACGCGATTGAACTGGTCTGCATAGATGGCTGGCATGATGTCGTAAAAGCATACGCAAGACAGTTTAATATTGACAAACTCAAATGGATTGTCTCAGGCGGCGACACAGCCCAGGAATCTATCCGCGACGGTGTATACAATCTTGACGGAAAATGCAGTGTGGAAGACATTATCATTGTTCACGACGGGATCAGGCCGCTTGTGGACGACAGTGTCTTATCGGATGTCATTATTAAATGCATACAATATGGAAACGCTGTGACAGCGCTTCCATATAATGAACAGATTTTTGTGACGGATGATGACAAATCGACGACACATTATATTCCTCGTGAAACACTGCGCAGAGTGGCGACTCCGCAGGCATACCGATATGGCATCCTGAACAGGGCATACCATGAGGCCTACGAAAGAAAAATTGGTATTTATGGTTCTTCCTATACCAATACGATGATGGTCGAGTTGGGGGAAAAGTTGTATTTTGCGGCGGGGTCGGACAAGAACATCAAAATTACCACAAAGGACGACCTTGAGCTGTTTAAAGCATATTTAAAAATGGAAAAGGATAAGTGGCTTAAATAGGAGGGTACCGTGAGGCTTTTAGAAAATGAAATGTACATGGAGGCTGTCAGATATGTGGCGGAGCGCAGTCTGCCGTGGAGCAAGCTGCGAGACAAAAAGATTCTAATCACCGGAGCCTGCGGACTGATTGGCAGCTTTGTCATTGACGTGCTGATGGAGAAAAATCAGTCCTGCGATCTGCAGTGTAAGATTTATGCACTGGGACGAAACAGGGTGGTGGCAAGCGCGCGGTTTGCACATTACTGGGATCATCCGCTGTTTGGTTTCCTGTGTCATGACGTGAATACTCCTTTGGAGGAAAAGACGCAGGAGGACTTTGATTACATCATCCATCTTGCCAGCTGCACGCATCCGGTGGCATATGCCAGACATCCTGTAGCCACAATCGCCTCCAATGTATTTGGAACAGACCATTTATTAAGTTATGCAGCCACACATCATGTGCAGCGGTTTGTGTTTGCCTCGTCAAATGAGATTTACGGGGAAAATAGGGGCGATGCGGAATTTTTCACGGAAGAATACTGCGGTTACATCAACTCCAATACACTCCGGGCGGGCTATCCGGAGAGCAAACGCTGCGGTGAGGCGTTGTGTCAGGCATATCTGACGGAAAGGGAAGTGGATGTGGTAATACCGCGGTTTACACGAACGTATGGTCCTACCATGCTGATGTCCGATACAAAGGCGGTTTCCCAATTTGTTCTGAAGGCGATGAAAGGGGAATCGATTGTTCTAAAAAGCGAAGGAAATCAGTATTATTCCTATACCTATGTAGCGGACGCGGCAGCAGGGCTTTTTACTGTGATGTTATGCGGACAGTGTGGCGAGGCATATAACGTTGCGGACAGCAAATCGGATATTCTGTTAAAGGATTTGGCAAAAACAGCGGCAAAAATCAGTCACACGCAGGTTCTATTTGAAATCCCGGATGCCGTTGAAAAAGCAGGCTATAGCACAGCGTCCAAGGCGCGGCTTGACGGAAGGAAGCTAAAAGGACTTGGCTGGAGTATGAACTATGATATTCTGACAGGAATGAGGCGGACAATAGAAATTCTTAGAGAAGTATCGGACATCTGATTAGAAACAGATGACAGGCATAGAAAACAGACAGTCAGACAAAACGGAAAGGCAGACAAGAACAATGGATATGAATGTGTTAAGGGAAAAACTGGACAATTCACAGCACATCTACCTGTATGGGGCAGGACTGACAGGGATGAATTATCTGCAACGGTTGAGGAAACACCTTCCCAGCCGTTCGATTGAAGGCATTATTGTATCGGGAAGGGATGGAAACCCCGAAAAAATAGGGGGACTTCGTGTAATGTTGCTTTCGGAGCTTGCCGTGCGGAAGGAAGAGGCATTTTTTTGGATTACGGCAGGAGAAAAGCACCAAAAAGGGATTGTGCAGGGATTGGAATACTCCGGCTATAACAGGTATATCGTTCCGAACCAAGAAATCATGGAAAAGCTTTATATGCTGGAAAAACACGAATTTATTGACAGACGTCAGTATACGGACAAGGTTCTTTTTCTTCTTGCGGGTTATAAAGAATTTCTTTGGAGGGATGTCTTTGAAAGACTGGAAAACTATCTGCCGGAGGATATTGAGGTCTGTATTTTGTCCTCCGGATTAAAAAACGACCGACTGGAGGCGCTCGCTGAGCAGAAAGGGTGGTCTTATTTAAGCACGACCTACAATTCTGTTACCATGATACAGAATATTGCAATGGAATATTATCAGAATGCCCAATGGTTTTATAAGCTGGATGAGGATATTTTTCTTACGGAGGGAACGCTGCAATCCATGCTGCGGACATTTGTCAGCGTACAGGAGCTGGAGCCGTGCAATGTCGGCGTGGTAGCACCGCTGATTCCCTTAAACGGATATGGATACATAAGGGTTTTGGACAAGCTTGGGTTGCGGGACACATACGAAAAAAAATTTGATAAGGTATTGAGCGGAGGGTATCCCGTCAAAAAAATCGAGTCGGACATTGACGCTGCGGCATTTATGTGGGGAGCGACAGGGGAGCTTC
>CAMWJQ010000205.1 GCA_947174615.1 uncultured Lachnospiraceae bacterium | reverse complement strand
AAGTAACATTATGTTACATTTAAAAGAAATATATTCACTTAAGAGGTTTTTAGTACTTAATGTCTATAGTTAAAGAAAGGTAAGGGAATATATGAAAAAACACTATAATATCATGACATCTTGTGATGATAACTTAGTGCCTTATGTGACAGTAGGACTTACGGCAATGGCACACAACTTGAAAGATGCAAATATTGATTTCTTTTTTCTCCATAGTCGGGTCAGCCAAAAGAATATTGAAATGCTAAAGGCTCTTTGTAAAGAACTGGAAAATGGAAAGATTCATTTTCATGAGATTTTGGTACCTCATGCAGAGATATACTCCGAATTATCAAAATATGGAAACGGCTGGGCAGGTGAGGCATATTACTCTTTATGTGCCCATTTGCTGTTGCCTGACAATATTGACAGAGTTTTGTATCTTGATGCAGGCGATACCCTGATAGTAGGTGATATTGAACCATATTATAATTATGATTTTCAAGGAAAAAGTCTTGTAGTAACTGGTTCAAGATATAAGTTGCATGGAGGAAATCTGGAACTGTTTCATGCAGATGATTTAGGTGATTGGGAAAATGGACTTCCAGGAATTTTAAGAGGTATTTTCAACTCGGGCTCATATATGATGAATCTGGATAAGATGAGAAAAGATGAAAGAACGTTAGCGGATTATCAATATTTATCTTTAAAGCTTCGTGAACTTTTGGGAAAAGATAACCGCAATATTTATTGGGGCGACCAAGGGCTTTTATCAGCTTCCTTTGTAGGCGATGTCCGATATTATGGTTTTCCAGAGATACGGAATTTATGGTATATGCCATACAATTTCTGTCTCTGGTATTATGACAGAATGAATGAAAATCCTGATTATTCTCCAGCAATCCTTCATTTTGCAGGAACAGCTTTTAAACCTTGGAATGGCTCATATCCCATTTTTACAAAAAGATTTCAGAAAAAGGAGCAGTTGCATTCTATAAATGAATTAAAAACTGGTCAGGCGGGATATTTTTATTTGTGGCATGAATACGCTATGATGACAGATACGATTTTAGAAAAAATAGGTTTTGAGAATTGAAACGAAATATTATAAAATACGTCCAAGTGCCTATACCGTAGCCATAATATGATTAATCAAAAAACATATTTTCAAACAAAAAAGAGGAACAGGCGCATACGCACCTATTCCTCTCAAAATCCGCACTCTGTACGGGTTAGCAATTAACCGAAATATCTCTTAAGAAGCCCTTCGAAAGCCTTTCCATGTCGAGCTTCATCTCTAGCCATCTCATGAACGGTATCATGGATTGCGTCAAGGTTTGCAGCCTTAGCGCGCTTTGCAAGGTCAAACTTACCAGCGGTAGCGCCGTTTTCTGCCTCGACACGCATCTCCAGATTTTTCTTGGTAGAGTCTGTCACAACTTCGCCTAACAACTCTGCAAATTTTGCAGCGTGCTCTGCCTCCTCCCATGCAGCTTTCTCCCAGTAGAGACCGATCTCAGGATAACCCTCTCTGTGAGCCACTCTAGCCATTGCAAGATACATACCAACCTCGGTGCACTCACCGTTAAAGTTTGCTCTCAAATCTGCCATGATGTCCTCGCTTGAACCCTGTGCCACGCCCACAACATGCTCCGCAGCCCATGTTCTTTCGCCAGCCTGTACTGAGAATTTCTCAGCAGGTGCATTACACTGAGGGCATTTCTCCGGTGCGCTGTCTCCTTCGTAAACATAACCACATACATTACATACAAATTTCATTTTAAATATCCTCCTTTATATTATCACTCAGGAAAACAGTTGCAATGTTGAATGAATTGTCTGTTCTCCACATAGCCATATTATGCCTGCCCTGAATCCTTGTCAAGACAGTGCTTGCAGATACCGCAGAAGTATAGCCGGTGTTCCTCGATCAAGCCGTCAAATCCCTCCGATGCCTCCGCATCAATGGAGGAAAAATCGCTGTATGCCATCGGCAGATCGATGACTGCATTGCAGCACTTACATACAAAATGATAATGTGGGCTGGTATTGTAATCAAAATGGTCAATACTCAATACCCCGAAGCTGTGCTTGGCAATCATGCCGGCTTCCGCCAATTGGTTTAAATTCCGATATACAGTGCCCAGACTGATATTGGGAAACGCCTCCTTCACATTGGTATAGACAGTTTCTGCCGTTGGGTGATCCCTGCGGGATTGTAGGAAGGAGAGGATTGCAGCACGCTGGCGGCTGTACTTCATATTCATACTGCCCCTGCCTTTCTAGTGTACTGATTGTCATAGGATCAGTACATTAGGTCCAACATTAAATAAATAGCATTCTTCTCATCACTAAAACAGTAATGATTATTGTTATTATAGTTATTTTAATCTTCTCTGTCAATAGTTTAAATCAAAATATTTCCGAAAAATATGACCTGATGTTACTGTTTGCAACAGCTTGAAAAATTCTTTTTAGCTGTTGCTATTTTTGTATTTCAATTCTTTCTCCTTACCCACTTAACAGTGTAAATGTTACGCCAAAATAGCACCTAAGATTTTCCTAAGTGCTATATAGTATCAGTACGACAAACTTGAATTTGTACCTTATAGTTTCAAAATAGCAATCAACTCTTCTCCGTCTGTTTCTCCGGTTTCAATAAATCCAAACGAATGGTATAACTGACTTGCAATTTCGTTCTCAGGTTCATATGACAACCAGCAGTATTCCGCTTTGCCACACGGAAATGTTTTTATAAATTCCAATGCAAGCCTGACCGCTTCCTTCCCATACCCTTTATTCTGATAATTTTTATCTATCATTAATCGCCAGAGATTATAATTGTTTTTGGCTATTGTCGGGGCATCATCCCAGTAATCGTCTGTATCAAAACCAATCATTAGAAAGCCAATCGGCGTATCATTGTCATATATTCCGAAAGGAAAAGCATAACCATTTCCGGTTATGGCGGTATAGGCTTCGATAATACTGATGTCATTGCGTGCCACAAAATTTTCCTGCTTTTCAGATACACAAAGCTTCAAAATATCCCACACATTTTTTCCGTTTATCTTCTCCAGTTTAAGCATATTTGCATCCTCCCAAATTCTGTTTTACCTTTTTACGAACCATGAATATTTTATCACATAACAAATTAGATGTCATGAAGTTGGGGTCAAAATCCCCAACTTCATTTAAGTACTCTAAAATTTTCCTATTGTTTGTTACTGGATGGCGCGAACAGGAACGACCTGATTAAAAAAAAATTAAGAAAACTCAAAAGTACTATATTTTAAAATCTTATATGCTATACTAAACCTATATTTCAACAAATTATATTTTGGGGCGGGCGCCGGAATGGAGACGGTATTTATTATGAAAAGCAAGGCACACATCAATCTCAAGACGAAAATGATGATACTTTTTTTGGCAATCATATTGGTTCCGATGATGTGCGTAGTCATGGTATTTCTAGGATATGGTTATTCTGTGAATATTGATATGATTCAGGAGCTGAGCAAGAAGGATATCATGATCGGGGCGATGGTCAACAGAAGTCTTCTGAAAAGTATGCTGATTGCGATGGTCATCATTCTTATCATGACAAGTGCGATTATCACTGCATGGCTCAATAGGGATATCTACAGACCCCTCAAGGAGCTGAGTCTGGCGATGCAGCATATATCCATGGGGGATTTCGACTATCATATGAATGGCGGGCGCGGGGATGAGATTGGACTCCTTTTTGACAACTATGAGCAGATGCGTCTGCAGTTAAAGGAAAGCGAGGAGGAGAAAGCTCAGAATGAGAAGAAGTCCAAGGAGCTTGTGAGCAATATTTCCCATGATCTCAAGACCCCAATCACATCGATTAAAGGTTATGTGGAGGGCATCATGGACGGTGTTGCAGACACACCGGAGAAGATCGATAAGTATATTAAGACGATCTACAATAAGGCAAATGACATGGACCGGCTGATTAATGAGCTGACGACTTATTCCGGGATTGATTCCAACAAGATTCCATATCATTTCCATATTTTGAATGTCACAGATTATTTTACAGACTGTGTGGAGGAAGTGGGGCTGGATCTTGAGTCGAAAAATATACATCTTGATTTTACAAACCTTGTGCCCGCAAATACCTGTGTCGTGGCAGACCCGGAGCAGCTCAAAAAGGTGATCAACAATATTATCAATAACAGCGTCAAGTATATGGGGCATCCGAACGGTGTGATTGATATTCGGCTGTTGGACGAAGGGGAGTCCGTCAAGATTGAAATAGAAGATGATGGAAAAGGCATTGCGTCGAAGGATATCGGCAATATCTTTGAGCGGTTTTACCGGACGGATTCCTCGAGAAATTCACTGCAGGGCGGCAGCGGTATCGGACTGAGCATCGTAAAGAAGATTATTGAGGATCATGGGGGATATGTATGGGCGACCAGCAAGGAGGGCGAGGGAACCTGTATGCATTTTGTACTGCGAAAGTACACGGAAAAAATGGATGAAGTAGTGATTTAATAATTTTTATGATAATATAATGTAAGAAAGGAAAGTGTGTATGAGCAGAATTTTAATTGTGGAGGATGAGGAGGCAATCGCTGAGCTTGAGAAGGACTATCTGGAGCTGAATGATTTTGAGGTCAAGATTGAGAACAGCGGCGACACAGGTCTTGCCGCTGCGCTGGCAGAGGATTTCGACCTGATTATCTTAGACTTGATGCTTCCGGGGATTGACGGGTTTGAGATCTGTAAGCGTATCCGCGAGGACAAGGATGTGCCAATTCTAATGGTGTCCGCCAAGAAGGACGATATCGACAAGATTCGTGGTCTGGGACTGGGTGCGGACGACTATCTGACCAAACCATTCAGCCCAAGTGAGCTGGTGGCGCGTGTGAAGGCGCATATGGCGCGCTATAACCGTCTGGTGGGCAGCCATATGAAAGAGAATGATGTGGTGGAGATCAGAGGAATCCGCATTGACAAGACAGCGCGGCGCGTTTTTGTAGATGGCGAAGAGCGCAACTTCACGACAAAGGAGTTTGACCTTCTGACCTTCCTTGCAGAAAACCCAAACCATGTTTTCACAAAAGAGGAAATATTCAGGGAAATCTGGGACATGGATTCGATCGGCGATATCGCTACCGTGACGGTGCATATCAAGAAAATCCGTGAAAAAATCGAGAGCGATACCTCCAAACCGCAGTATATCGAGACGATCTGGGGCGTCGGCTACCGCTTTAAATTATAAGCAGGCAAAATTTTCATCCGAATAGGAATGATAAAGATGGACAAAATGATAGTGTATGAGGACAATGTTCTGCTGGTCGTGCACAAGCCTGTCGGTATCGCGACAGAGACAGCGAGGGTTGGGCAGGCAGACCTTGTCTCCGAATTAAAAAATTACCGCAGGAGAAAGGGCGAGGATGCCTATATCGGTGTGGTGCACAGGCTGGACCAGCCGGTCGAGGGACTTTTGGTCTTTGCAAAGGATGTCCGGACAGCGCGCTTTCTTAGCGATGGCTTGCAGAAGGGCAGTTTGACAAAAAAATATGCAGCGCTCGTGGCAGGGGTTCCGGATGCGCAGGAGGGCACGCTTTCAGATATGCTGCGAAAGGACGGGCGGACCAATCTTTCCGCAGTAGTGCCAGATGGTACAAAGGGCGCCAAAGAGGCGTCTCTTCGCTGGAAACGGATCAGGCAGAACAGCGCGTATTCCCTTGTGGAAATAGAGCTGTATACAGGCAGGCATCATCAGATTCGGGTACAGATGGCACATGCGGGATTTCCGCTTCTGGGGGATTTCAAGTATGGCTCTGCATCATCAAAGCAGTTGTCAAATGATTTGTCTGTCAACAGTACGGCGTTGATGGCATATGAAATCCGTCTGATCCATCCGGCTGCGGGAGAAAAGATGGAATTTTTATTAAAATTAGATAAATTTCATAAATTTTTCTGACAAAAAGAACACACATTGGGAGTTGACACATTTTTACAGAATAAGTATAATAAATTTATAGACAAAGGCCTTGTATTTTGCGGGAACTCGGTTCAAGGGGAATCATACAAAGGAGGCCAGGATATGGATGGAATGCAGAACTGGACGAACTATTTAGAGGTTATGCGCAATCGTCTGCTTCTTGTCCATGACGCGGACAGTCTGATTTCGGTATTGATGGATATCAGGAACATACCGATTGCGCTATCAACGGTCGAGGACGTGACAGACGGAACTGGGCTGAATATGTCATTATCGGTAATCTGCTCGGAGGCAAAGGTTGTGGGCAGGGTGATGTGCTTGGTAAGTGATGATATGTTTACGACAGTTCAGCTTAATCTTGACACTGTAAAGAGAGTAGACTCAAAAATATCAGTGGACGGTAAGGGTGTGGTCATGAAGCTCACAATCAGGAATGGAGCAGAGTTTTTGCTGATGTTCCACACAGATTTTGTGGAGGACGACGATGACGCAGAACCCTTGTTGTGACGGAAAGGATGCTGTAAAAATGCAGCATCTTTTTCCATGCAGTACTTTTCCGGATGATTTTTTACAGTTCCTGACTATTGGAGGGATGCACAGATGGAATATCGCAGGAAGGCAGCGCTGAAGGTAGAATGTATTGCCTCAAAGGAAGATTTTGAGTTCTTTGGCATGACGCTGGAGGATGTGCTGGACAGGACAGAGGCTGGAATATATTTTCTAAAGAAGGCAAAGGAGCTTTGTGCCATGACACAGAACGTCACATGGACGAATGTGGCATACACACTCAAGATCACGATGCTTTCGGACGGGAAAGTCTCTTTTGAGTTCAGCGAGTGCATAGAGGATTATATTGTCAGTCTGAGGCATTCCAGCGTGATGGCAGACGAGGAGACAAGAGGACCTTTGGAGGAGTTTATACAGGCGCTCGAGGAAGCAGGTGAGGACGAGGCGCGCAGGCTTGTGGCTCATTTTGAGCAGAATATTAAGGATGAGCGTCAGTCACCGTAAGGCATTGCCCTTTATGCCTTTGCCCCCTGCGCCGCCTTCATTTGGTTTCTCACAGTTCATTCCCGACCTGTGAACAGGATCACTGGTACAGATTATTGTTACAGTTCAGCCCAGGACTTCGCACTATGCTGCGAAGTCCGTTAGAAAACG
>CAMWJQ010000204.1 GCA_947174615.1 uncultured Lachnospiraceae bacterium | reverse complement strand
GTAGCATCGGCGTATTGCTATGCCTAAATCTGGCGTGGGTGTGAAAAGTAACCTTTCAATAATAAAAACTTTCAATAAAAATTTCTAATAAAACATTCAATAAAACTTTCAAAAGAGACTTTTTTAATTTGGCATTCTATGGTAGAATTGCGGTAACTCTTGATAAAAAGGAAAGGGAATAATTACAATGAAAATGATTGTACACGACATGCAGGAGGAATCATGGCAGGAGCTTGGCGTGAAGCTTCAGGAGAAGGATATTGTCATAAGTGATGCAGTGGCGTGTACAGGCAGTGAGATTGAGGGCGCAATGGGAAGCTGCTGTCAGTTGATTTTGATTAGCCGCTGCGTGTATGGTGGTTTCAGTCCGTTTATCCAGGGCGTGCTGGAGAAATGCAGAAAGAATTTTGGACCGTTTTTGGAAATGCGGCACGGTCAGACACATTATGAGGTCAAAAGCGGGAATAAGAATACATTTGGCATGATCTGCTGTTTCTATGGGGAGCATATTACGCCGCAGGAAGAGCAGTCGGCAAGGATTCAGTCTGTGTCAGACGCAATATCATTGCAGGCAAGGGGTGTCAAGATTCTCTTTTATGACACAATTGATAAGATCAGTCAGTTGAAGGGCGTCATTTTATAAGATATTGAGCAGGATGTAAAGGAGGGGGATGAGTGGAATGATACTGTTTTTGGACGGAGGTTCTACACTGACTGCTGGCAATGAAACGTGCGCAGAAATCATTCAAAAATGCACACAGAAGGAAGAGCTCGTCGCGGTTAAGATCGAGGAGGATATGGATTGGAACAGTGTATATAGATATCTTGAAGATGCAAATGCCATTGTGCTTGCAGCAGATGTGTATCTGGACAGTGTGCCTTCTGGTGTGCTCCGGTTTCTTGAAAAAGTCGAACAGGCGGTGATTGGCGGGGAAAGCATTGGCGGCAGATTTTATGCGATTCTCTGTACGGAGTTGTATGAGGGGGAGCAGACCAGCGTGGCGATGGAGGTGCTCAAAAATTTCTGTATACATGCCAATATTACTTGGGGAAGAGGTCTGGGAATCGGCGGAAATAAGATGGAGACACCCCAGCGCAAAGACAGTTTTTGGAGCAGGCTTCATAAAAGCACGTCAGATTTCAGGACAGCATCCTTGCAGGAACAAGCGCTCTTTATCAGGGAAAAAATACAGGGAACAGATGTGTATATCAAGCCAGAATATGTGTCAAGAAAAGGGTATATTCGCAAAATGAATCAAAAAATGAAAAAAAGTAATCGCGTAAAAATCGCTCAAAACGAATTCTTTTTGTAAAATAATTGATAAAAATATCAGCTCTTTCAACAAGAAAAAACAGCTATTTTTAAGGTATTTGAGCGGAATATGTGGTATTTTGACGGATGCTGTATGTAAAGCGCAAAAAGTGCGATAAGTAACTGTTGCAAGATAAATTGACATTCTTATATAATGGACATTGCCAAATCCTGCTAGAATTTGTAAGTAAACGTAATTTGGGAGCAGCGTTTATAAATTCTTTGAGCCAAGATTATGATTGGGAGACGTGATTTGGGTGGCATTTGGCGGTCAATAAATAGGAATGGAGGAGAAGCTAATGGAGCAGTTAAACGTAATGACACAGCAGGATAACGAGAAGGTTTTTAGAATTCTCAGCGATTTACTTACAAAAGACAAGGAATTTCAGATCATGATCACCGTTCCGGCGGGTTCGAAGCTTACGAACGGTGAAAGTAGTCTGATTGGCAAAAAGACAGACAGCAGACCAGAATCAAATTCCTTGGAAAATACACATGATTTGGAAAAAGATGTAACAGATATGATACACGAGATCGGCGTGCCCGCCCATATCAAAGGGTATCAATATCTGCGCGAAGCGATCATGATGTCGGTGGAGGATATAGAGATGCTAAACTCTATCACAAAGATTCTTTACCCGTCGATCGCAAAGAAATACCAGACAACACCAAGCCGTGTTGAGCGTGCCATAAGACACGCAATCGAAGTAGCATGGAGCAGAGGAAAGATGGAGACGCTTGATTCTCTTTTCGGATATACGATTAACCTCGGAAAGGGCAAGCCGACAAATTCTGAGTTCATAGCTTTGATAGCAGATAAAATAAGACTTCACTACAGAGCATAATACAAAGTATAATCAGACAAATTCCTTTACATTCCTGCTTCGATTGGTGTATAATAATTATAGTGTAACTTAATTCGCAACACTAAGATGAGTGTGGAAAGGGATTTGATAGTATGAAAAACATTTTATTTGTGGCTTCAGAGAGTGTACCATTTATTAAAACGGGGGGACTTGCGGATGTGGTGGGTTCACTTCCCAAATACTTTGATAAAAGATACTTTGACGCGAGGGTAGTCTTACCCAAATACATGTGTATGTCTGAAAATATGAAATCACTGATGCAGTACAGAACACATTTCTATCTGGATTTTATGGGGCAGAGCGAGTATGTGGGCGTACTTGAAGCACAGTATGATGGCATCACATATTATTTTATTGATAATGAAAAAATGTTTGGAGGGTTTAAGCCGTACAGCGATGATCATATAGGGGAGATCACAAAGTTTGTATTTTTTTCAAAGGCAGCATTATCTATTTTGCCGGTAATCGGGTTCAGACCAGATATTGTGCACTGCCACGACTGGCAGGCAGCGATCATTCCGGTATATTTGAAAGAGAGATTTGCTAAGGGCGAATTTTATCAGGGCATGAAGACGATAATGACCATCCATAACCTTAAATTTCAGGGAATTTATGATATCAAGACAGTTCAGCATATCACAGGTCTTGACGGTTCATATTTTGCACCTGACAAACTGGGATACTTTAAAGATGGAAACCTTTTAAAGGGTGGACTTACTTATGCAGATGCGATCACGACAGTCAGTGCGACCTATGCAGAGGAGATCAAGACTGAATTTTATGGCGAGAAACTGAATGGACTTCTCACAGCGAGAACACACGATCTCAGAGGCATTGTAAACGGTATTGACTATGATGAATATAATCCAGATACCGATCAATTCATTGTACATCATTACAATGCATCAAACTTTAGAAAAGAGAAAATTAAGAATAAGAGAGACTTGCAAAAGCAGCTTGGTCTGGAAGAAAATGATAAGAAAATGATGCTTGGCATTGTATCAAGACTTACAGATCAGAAGGGGATGGATCTTGTTGCATATATTATGGATGAGTTGTGCAGCAAGGATGATATTCAGTTGGTGGTGCTGGGAACCGGTGAGGAGCGCTATGAGAATATGTTCCGTCATTTTGACTGGAAATATCATGACAAGGTTTCTGCAAATATTTATTATTCGGAGGAGCTTTCTCATAGAATTTATGCGGCATGTGATGCATTTTTGATGCCGTCGCTGTTTGAGCCATGTGGACTCAGCCAATTGATGTCACTGCGTTATGGAACTGTTCCCATCGTAAGGGAGACAGGTGGACTCAAAGATACCGTAGAGCCATACAATGAGTATGAAAACAAAGGTACTGGATTTAGTTTTGTAAACTACAATGCACATGAGATGCTGAATACAATCCGGTACGCAGAGCAGGTATACTACGACAGAAAGCGCGAGTGGAACAAGATCGTGGACAGAGCAATGGCGACAGACTTTTCGTGGAAAGTGTCTGCAATGAAGTATCAGGAAATGTATGATTGGATGATAGGATAAGAACATGGCATTTGACGGAGTGACAATCGCGGGGATTGTCAGTGAACTGAAAGATAAATTAATAGGAAATAGAATTTACAAGATAGCTCAGCCTGAAAAGGATGAGCTACTCTTGACTGTAAAGGGAAGCTGTGGTCAGGTTCGAATGTTGATGTCGGCGGATGCTTCGCTGCCATTGTTGTATCTGACGCAGCAAAACAAGACAAGTCCTATGACGGCGCCGAATTTTTGCATGTTGCTGCGCAAGCATCTGCAAAATGCGCGCATTGTGTCAGTGACACAGCCAGGATTGGAGAGAATTGTTCGGTTTGAGCTGGAACATTTGAATGAACTGGGTGACTTGTGCAGAAAATATCTGATCATCGAGCTGATGGGGAAGCACAGTAATATCATATTTTGTGATGACAAGGATATGGTTATCGACAGCATTAAGCATATTTCGGGTATGGTCAGCTCTGTCAGGGAGGTTTTGCCGGGAAGGGCATATTTCATACCAAAGACACAGGATAAGGCAGAACTGTTAACGTGTAACAAAAATGAGATGGCATCCGTGTTGAGTACAAGAAGCCTGCCGCTATTTAAGGCAGTCTATACAGGATTTACAGGCATATCGCCGAGTATTGCGCAGGAGTTGTGTTACAGGGCAGGTATTGATGCAGACTTGCCGAGTGCAGGATTGGAAATAGAAGCGCTTGAGCGGATGGTCGCTGTGCTCAGTAAGCTGGCAGATGATATCAAAAGTGAAAATTTTTATTATAATGTTGTATATGAGAATAATCAGCCTGTAGAGTACGCCGCAGTACTATTAAGCTCCTATGAGGAGGGACAGCGCAGGAGATTTGAGTGTGTTTCAGCGCTTTTGGAATATTACTATGCTGAAAAAAATACCATTACCCGCATTCGGCAGCGCTCTGTGGATTTGCGCAAAATCGTACAGACAGCGCTTGAGCGGAATGTCAAGAAGTATGATTTGCAGATCAAACAGCTTCAGGACACGGAGAAGAGAGAGACCTACAGGGTATATGGAGAGCTGTTGAATGCGTATGGCTATGGTGTGGAGACTGGAGCGAAGTCGATCGAAGCCCTGAATTATTATGATGATCAAATGGTAACGATACCGCTTGATCCAATGCTTTCCGCAGGGGAGAATGCCAAGAAGTATTTTGACAAATACCAGAAATTAAAGCGCACCCATGAGGCGCTCACAACGCTGACGAAGGAGACAAAGGAGGAGATCGAACATCTTTCGTCGATTAGCATTTCCCTCGACATCGCACTCAAGGAGGAGGACTTGGTACAGATCAAAGAAGAGCTGATTGAGAGCGGTTATATCCGGCGCAAGGGCAGTTCGAAACGAGAGAAGATTACAAGTAAGCCTTTTCATTATCTCAGCAGCGACGGCTATCATATCTATGTGGGCAAGAATAATTATCAGAATGAGGAGCTTACCTTTAAGTTTGCCACCGGAAACGACTGGTGGTTCCACACAAAGGGAATCCCCGGTTCCCATGTGGTCGTGAAATCAAACGGCGAGGAGCTGCCGGACAGCGTGTTTGAGGAGGCTGGAAGGCTTGCAGCGCACTATTCTCAGGCGAGGGGACAGGAAAAGGTAGAGATTGACTATACGCAGAAGAAAAATGTCAAGAAGCCAAACGGTTCCAAGCCGGGATTTGTCGTGTATTATACGAATTATTCGCTTGTGATTGATTCTGATATCACAGGTATTACACAAATCGAGTAATGCAATGAAGTCTTAGAAAGCAAAGGAAGCCTGCTTCCTTGATGACATATTTCCTCTGGGTGTCCGTGTGCATAAAAAGGCTGTGAACAGTCTAATATCAGATTGTTCACAGCCTTTTTAGTCTTGTTCCATCTGACGCTCAGCAAGCCGCAGGACAGAAATGACAGGGACGATCAGAATTCCGCAAAAGAAGTTGCTGACACCATGAATGCAGTCAAAGGGCAGTCCGGCAATAATCCATGCGATCATTTTCTGAAAGCTCAACCCATACAGCAGCGCCTGTGCCGGGGCATACAGCGTGCCATATAAGAAACCGTGTGCAGCGCAGACGATCATGTAAATGATAGGACGTATCCTGAACGGCATATTTGCAGGGAGAAGCATAACGGCGCCCCACAGGAGCGTCCACAGGTACAGGTAAGGAACCCACCATGCCGCAAAACCGTGAAACATACCTGTCAGAAAGACATAAATATAAATCGGATACAATGCCTTTTTCCTGTAGACAACAGTGAAGGCAATCGTAAATACACCAATCAGGTGAATGTTTGGAGCAAATTCCATAATGACTTTGGATGCATACATGACAGCGCCGAGCATGGCAAAGACGACGAGTTCTCTAGTCGTGGGTTTCATGCTTACTCTACTTTAAAAGCGTAGCTGCTGCCGTCTGTGATGGGCGTGGAATCAACGCCTGATGCAGCATATTCATCATCTATATAAAATGCCCAGTATTTGCCGTCACTGTCATAATCTACAGTGATGCCGTTGACAGTTTTTACGTACAATCCGTATTCACTGTCGTCTCCAGCAACCAATTCAAGTTCTAACAATGCCTGTCCCACAGTTTCTTTGTCGGTGTGAATCTCGAACTGTGTTGTGTTCCCATCCCCATCGACAACAGTAAATGGAAAGGAGACGCTGCCCTCGCCTAAAACAGTGATATCAGAGGAAGAAGCTGCGTCTGTTTCAGACGCTGCATCTGCCGTCGGTGTTACAACTGTCTCAGGCGCTGCATCTGCCGTAGGTGTTACAACTGTTTCAGGCGCTGCATCTGTTTCAGGCGCTGCAACAGGTTCCTGTTTCGAATTGCCAGCACAGCCGGTTGCCAGAAATGACACAGACAAGATCAGCATCATGCAGCATAGTAAAAGTTGGTGTTTCTTGGTTGAATTTTTTTTCATAATAACCTCCATTCCGCCTTTGGCGGCTCAAATAGAAATGAAAAACGCTGCCCCTTGCGTTTTTCCCGCGTAAAAATATAAATACAGTATTTATCATAAACGTTTACGCATTTCGCGTCAAGAATATTTTCAGCAGCTTTATTCCTTGCCATCATAAAATTTTCCAACGAACACGGGAGTTTTGGCTTACTGCCGATTCTCGCGGAGTGGATTGTCACGCTCTTTTCACTGCAGAAGATAATTTCCTCGCAGTGTAGACAGCAGGGGTGTCTAGCAGACTGGTAAAGATAAAGATGACATAGCTTGAGAGAGCAATATTCAGCAAGGTCTTTAATTCGTAAATACCCCAAAATGCGGCAAAGTTGTATAAGAAGGTATTAAAAAGCTGAGAGACCAGCGTAGAGCCGTTGTTGCGCAGCCACAGGAATTTTTGGGAGTCATTGCATAGTTTCGTCGTCTTTGCCCAGATTACATGGTACGCAAAG
>CAMWJQ010000203.1 GCA_947174615.1 uncultured Lachnospiraceae bacterium | reverse complement strand
TCATGACAATGATCGACACTCCTGCTGCCTGTTTGGTCTGATACGCCTGCTTTGCAAGCTGTGCCGCATACCGCTGGATATTCACATCCAGACTGATGTACAGATCTTTTCCCGCTTCTGGCTCCTTTCTGCGCTCTCCCATGCCGTCCAGCTCGATGCCCTTCGCATCCGTCAAGGTCAGAATCTGCCCTTTTTTGCCTGTTAAATATTTCTCATATGTTACTTCCAGACCGATAATTCCCTGATTGTCTCCTCCTGTAAAACCCAGCACTTTCGATGCCAGATCGTCATATGGATAATAGCGTTTGTAATCCTCATCCACCTTCACTCCTGCCATGTCATAATTTCGTATCCGATCACCAATCTCTTTATCCACATTGCTCTTGATACGCTCGCGGGCGCTGTACTTCTCCACGCGCTTGCGCACATACTCCTCCGAAAGCCCCAGCTCACGGCACAACATGTCAATCACTTTGTCAGGTTCTTTTATCTGACTGTGTATGACCGATATGGTACATACTGTCTTATTGTCCGCAAGGACAGTCCCCGTCGAATCAATGATCCTGCCCCTTGCGGCTTTGATATCACGCTCCCGCTCATGGAGATCTGTGGCAAGGGCAGTGTAATGCTCCGAGCAAAAAATCATCAGATATCCCACGCGCACACCCAGCAGCAACAATACTGCCACAGACATGACACACAGTACAAAAGTCTTTCTTTTCTGTATGGTCATATTTCGTCTTCCTGTACTGTTTTTGATCGCCATCCCTACCTCTGCTATCATAAAATACTTATTACTATTATTTTATGAATGCTGGTGCATTTATATGTTATTGCTGGGGTGGTCCATTATTATTATTGTCATTATTACTTCCATTGCCGTTTACGGCACCGCCGCTGGCACCGTTTGGCAGACGATCTGCATCACCGTCTGTATCGCCGTCTGTGTTGTAATCCATCTCCGCTTTCTCCCCCGTGACAGGATCAACCAGTTCCCCTGTATCGGGATCGACGATATAAGATGGTTTTTTATCCTCCTGCTCTTGAGCGTCGTCCTCCTCACCCGGCGTATTGCCGTCTGTTTCTCCCGTTCCGTCATTTGGTGCATCGCTATTCTCACCTTCATTTTCAGGTGTATCCCCCTGCACGATATTGCCGAGCATCCTGTCAACCTCTTCCTGCTCTGCAATCGTCATCTCCTCTGTTTTGGCAATATGGAGATAAGGCAGTACTTCTGTCAGAATATTCTTCACGATGCCTGTCGCATAGGTAGCGTGTGCCTGTTTTGCCACATTAGGGCGGTCTATTACACAATAGATCGCAATCTGTGGGTCATCTGCCGGTGCAAATCCAATAAAAGACACAACATAGTTTGTCTTGTCACGAGGCACCATCTCCGCAGTCCCCGTCTTGCCGCCAATCGCATATCCTGCCGGGCGTGCCGACTTTCCTGTTCCCAGTGCAACAGCGTTATGGAGATACTGGCGCATCTGATTTGATGTCGTTGTCGATATCGTCTGCTTTAATACTCTGGGCTCAATATTCTTAACTGTATCCCCATTTGAGTTTGTAATCTTGCTGACCATATGCGGCTCATAATAATATCCCCCATTTATAATAGAAGAAAAAGCGGTAATCATCTGAATCATGGTGACATTGTATCCTTGCCCGAAGGAAGATGTGGCAAGCTCTGATGCATTCATTGTACTCTCTTTGTACACCACAGTATCTGTCCTTGTCTCCCCTGCAAGATCAATATTTGTCTTGAGACCAAGATTAAAAATCTGCTCAAACTGTATTGTATTTTTGACGCCGATGGCTTCGCCCATTTTCATAAACGCCACATTGCAGGACTGCTCTAGGGAACCACTGACATCCAATGTCCCGTGACCTGCGGTGACATTACATTTAATCTTATGGTCTGCCACCTGCAGCATTCCGCCGCAATCATACGATTCATTTCCCTGAATCCTGCCTGTCTCAAGCCCGGTTGCCAACGTGATCGCTTTCGCGGTAGAACCCGGCTCATAGGTATCTGAGATACAGAAATTTTTCCACAGGGCATTCAGTGCATCATAGTACGCCTCATCATCCATCTGTTCAATCTGTTCTGCGGTATAATAAGCAGACAGATCTTTTGGATTGTTCAGATTAAAATCAGGATATGTTGCCATAGATTTGATTTCACCGTTATTGCAATCCTGAATGATCACGCCGATATTGTACGCGCCAAGTCCCTCTCTCGCTTCATTGGTGTGCTCATCATTAAACTGCTTGATATATTTCTCACAGATCGCCTGCATATTGGCATCTATCGTACTCACCAGCGTGTATCCGTCCACCGCGGGCACAATCGCGCGCTCCAGTGCCACATCGTCATTCAGATATCCGTAATCTCTGCCATTTGTGCCATTGAGTACGTCATTATAATACTCCTCTAACCCATATGTACCATTGTTGTCTGTACCCGTAAAGCCAATCACATCACAGGCAAGGGAATTGTTGGGATACCGCCTGATATACTCCTCCTCAAACCATACACCATCAATTATGCCCATTTTTTCATTTCCCTTTTGTTTTGCCTTCTTGTTATGCTCACTCTTTTGATCAAGAAACGGGCTCATCTCATCATAGGTAATCCGCTTTTTCAACACACGGTACTGGGAACCCGGATTTTCCTTCACATACTTGCGAAGCTCTGACTGATCGAGCCCAAAACACTCTGACAATGCCTTCAGCGTAGGTTCCTCATTTTCCTTCTTATTGAGCATGACTTTACAGTCCAAAATTACATTGTACACTTTCTCGCTTGCCGCAAGAATCGTTCCGTTCGCATCAAGGATACTGCCTCTCTTAAAAGGCAGTGTCTTGGAGTCATAGCGCTGCTGGGACAATATCTTTTTCTGATAGTCATTTTGATTATCCCGCGCGAGAACATACAATCTCCCCCCCAACCCCGTAAAAGCCAGCAGTATGATCAACATCATCACCGCCAGCTTCATTGATTTCACTTTGTTCAGGCTTGCGCGCTGCCTTCTTTTTCTTCTTCTGTCTGTCTGTCTACGATATCCGTTCCGGGAATTTCTGCTGTTTGCCGTTCTGACGGCAGATCTTCTGCTGACACTTTTATTCCGAGTCCTTTTATTCCCGGCACTTTTATTCCGAGTGCTTTTATTTCCAGCACTTCTGTTTCTCGTATTCCTATTGTCTCTGCCTGTATTGGTTCTGTTTGTATTCGCTCTGCTTCTTTCTGCCATCCAATCACCCTGTACTTAATATCACACTCTTATTCCGGCACTTCCCCATACTGGCGCACATAATCATTTCCCTCACCAGTATACTGAACAACCTGTCCTTCCTTTGCATATTTCATTCCAAGCTCATTGACTGCAATCCGCTTGATTTCTTCCAGATCGATACTACTCATGATTTTTGTGTAAGTCTCATCATTTGCAAGCCGCAGTTCATTGAGCTTGCTCTCCAGCTCTGAGATATTATTGATATGGTTGGTAATATCCGACTGAATCTTGACATAACTCATCAGCACACTGCACACGATCACAAACGCTGCAGCCACAACTGCAATATATCCCTTATTCATGGGAACCGCTTTGACTTTCGTCCTGCGCGCAGACTGCGCTCGTACCCTTGACCGCTCGTGTTTGTGCTCAGTCTGCGTGGTCTGCAGTTTTCTGACTGCACTTCCATCTATATAATGATAATTCTGTGTAGAATTCCGGCTTCCGCCCTGACTGCCCGCACGTCCCATTTGCACTGTTCCTTCCTTATTATAATATACTGTAATTATATCCGCTCAAAAACTCTGAGTTTCGCACTCTTTGACCTTGAATTAACTTCCAGCTCCTCCTGTGAAGGCAAAACAGGTTTTCTCGTCACGACGCTTCCATACGGAAGCCTGCCACAGATACATACAGGAAACTCCGGCGGACATGTACATGGATTCTCCATCTCTTTAAAAAAGCTCTTGACAATCCTGTCCTCCAAAGAATGAAATGTGATAATACAGAGCCGTCCCTGTGGATTTAACAGAAGAACCAGATCTTCAAGTGTATCTTTGAGCACTTCCAGCTCATGGTTGCACTCGATACGAATTGCCTGAAAGGTTCTCTTTGATGGATGTCCTCCAACCGCACGCACCTTTGCCGGAATCGCAGCCTTGATCACTTCATTTAGCTCAAATGTCGTCTCAATTGGCTTGCGCTGCCTTGCCTGAACAATATGCTTTGCGATATTTTTGGCAAACTGATCCTCTCCGTAATCCCTGATCACCCGATACAGCATCTTCTCATCATAATCATTCACGATATCCCTTGCCGTCAGTATCTGACGCTGGTCCATACGCATATCAAGCGGTGTGTCATACTTGTAGGTAAATCCCCTCTCTACCGTGTCAAGCTGATACGATGACACGCCCAGATCAAGAACAATGCCATCTACATTTTCCACACCCTGTTCTCTAAGTACTTCTCTCGCATTACAGTAATTATCCCTAATGATGACTGCCTTCTCCCCGAATTCCTCCAATCGTTTTGTTGCCGCTTTAATGGCGTCCGCATCTTGATCTATCCCATACAAGCGACCGTTATCATTGAGTTTCTTACACACCTCGAAAGCATGTCCGCCGCCGCCGAGTGTCCCGTCCAGATACACTCCCTCCGGCGTAATGTTCAGTGCTTCAATCGTCTCCTTCAGCAATACTGATGTGTGCCTAAATTCCATTCATGGTTTCCTTTCCGAAGTCCGCCTCAGTATCCTGCCGGAATCTCCAGTTCCCCCGACTAGATCATCAATCCCAGCTCAGACATATGTTCTGCGATATCATCCATATCGTCATACTCTGAAGTTTCCTCCCACCGTTCTTTGCTCCAGATCTCAATCCGTCCGCCTACTCCCACAAGCACGACTTCTTTGTCCAGATCTGCAAATCCTCTTAACACAGACGGTATCAGTATTCTTCCCTGTTTATCTACCTCCACGCTGGCTGCACCTGCCAGAAAAAAACGGACAAACTTGCGAGCTCCCTTGTCCATAAGCGGCAAAGCTTTCAGCTTCTCTTCAAAAGCGGACCACTCCGTGTTGTCATACACAAACAGACAGCCATCGAGTCCCTTCGTTACCACGAAATCATCTCCCAAAACTTCGCGGAACTTGGAGGGAATAGTCAGCCTGCCTTTTGTGTCAATCGTATGATTGTATTCACCCATGAACATGCAACCACCACCACTTTGCACCACTTCGTTCCACTTTCTACCACTTTATTTACATTCTACATGAAAAGCAATGAAATAACAAGTCTTTCTTTCATTTTATTGTCACAAAAAATAGAGAAATCACACAAAAAATATGTGCGATTTCTCCTTCTATCCAACTAAGTCAAACAAACTAATCTGATTGGACTCTGGAATGTCACCCAGAAGCCCCAAGTCTGCCATCAAATCAATCACTGTCTTAGAAACCTTCGTCCGGCTCCTGAAATCATCCTTTGACAAAAATGGTCCGTCCTTTGCCGCCTCCATGATCGCATCGGCTGCCTTTTCCCCCAATCCTTCTATGCTGCTTAACGACGGCATCACTCTGTCATTGACAATCTGAAAGTTCCTTGAGTGCGCTCTAAAAATATCAATCGGCTCAAACTCAAAGCCTCTCGCATACATCTCCTGCACAATACGCATATCCTTCAATGCATCCTGCTCCTTATTTGACAGACTGTCACTGCGTTTTCTGTATTCTGCCATGACACGCTCCAAGTGCTCGCGCCCAAGACACATTATCTCGTAGGAAAACGCTGAAGCCCGGATGCTGAAAAAGGCACAGTAGTATGCCAGCGGGTAATTAATTTTACAGTAAGCAATCCGCCAGCCCATCATAACATACGCTGCCGCATGTGCTTTCGGAAACATATACTGTATCTTCTCGCACGACCAGACATACCAGTCCGGCACGTTATGATCCAGCATATCCTGTTTCCATTCTTCCCAGTTTCCGCACTTTTTCTTTGCGACTGTCCCCTTTCGCACCGCCTCCATAATCTTAAAAGACTCCTCGGAATCCAGTCCCATACCGATCAGATACGTCATAATATCATCACGCGTACAGATTGCTGTGGAAATTGTCGCTTTTCCCTCCTGAATCAAAGTTTGAGCATTGCCAAGCCAAACATCAGTTCCATGTGACAATCCTGAGATTCTGACGAGATCCGAAAAATATTTTGGCTGCGCATCAATCACCATCTGCATCGCAAAATCCGTGCCAAACTCTGGAATGCCAAGGCACCCCAGCCTGCATCCCCCGATATCCTCCGGCGTGATGCCAAGCGCTGATGTATTCTGAAAAAGTGACATGACCTCCTGGTCGTCAAGCGGAATCGTCGTCGGATCGATTCCCGTCAAATCCTGTAACATACGAATCATGGTCGGATCGTCGTGCCCTAGAATGTCAAGCTTGAGCAGATTGTGGTCAATCGAATGGTAATCAAAATGTGTCGTGACCGTATCCGTGGTCATATCGTTTGCAGGATGCTGCACCGGCGTGAATGAATTGATCTCCTCCCCCACTGGCAGCACGACGATACCGCCCGGATGCTGCCCCGTAGTGCGCCGCACGCCCACACAGCCCTCCACAATGCGGTTGATCTCGCTGGTCCGTTTATGCTTCCCACGCTCCTCATAATAGTTTTTCACATACCCAAAGGCTGTCTTGTCTGCCAGTGTACCGATTGTCCCAGCGCGGAAGGTCTGACCATATCCAAAAATAACCTCTGTATATTTATGTGCCTTACTCTGATATTCACCCGAAAAATTCAGGTCAATATCCGGCTCTTTGTTTCCTTTAAAACCAAGAAACGTCTCGAATGGAATATCAAAGCCGTCCTTAATCAGCTTCTCCCCGCAGACTGGGCAAAGCTTGTCCGGCATATCACAGCCCGCCATTCCGGCAAACTTCTTGACTTCCTCCGAATAAAAATCACTGTAATGGCGGTTTTTGCAATAATAGTGCGGGCTGAGTGGATTCACCTCCGTGATTCCCGCCATCGTTGCCACAAAGGACGAACCAACAGACCCGCGCGAGCCCACCAGATACCCGTCCTCCCCCGACTTCCCCCCAAGCTTCTGCGCTATGATATACATCACGGCAA
>CAMWJQ010000202.1 GCA_947174615.1 uncultured Lachnospiraceae bacterium | reverse complement strand
TTGAACTATTTATTCGGACAACGATATATTGTGGATACACTGCATTTTCCGACAGTCCCATTGCGCCAGCCGCAGCCGCGAAGCGGCATATTTCCTTATGCGGCTGTGTGCATAACTTTATACTGAGCGGGCAGTCTTTTCGACCGCCAGTATATCATATCACAGTTCTTTTCGCCACTGCGCCGCTCCCCATGTTACCCAACATATGCTTATCCATCTATTTACCTCCCCGCTAAAGTTCGACCTTTCCAACCGGCTGAAATCCAACTGCCTCATAACAATGTCCTGCACGATCATTATTGGCAAATGCACAGTTTATTTTCCTGATTATAGCACACCTGTATACCATATGCAATCATTGCTTGGAATGCATCCTGGTATTGATCTTTTGAAAATAGATAGGAAACTGATGATTCCTATGCTATAATTTGATAACATTAAAAAATAGAAATTGGACGGAGGAACACAATGCAGCTTCAAAAATGTACTATAAAAGATGTGCCCAAACTTGCCCTGTTAAATAAGCAGCTGATAGAAGATAGACAGGAAAAAAATTTCTTATGTCACAAAGGCAGGCGTGCGTTGTCTAATAGAGTAGGAGGTAAAAATCTATGAATGATAAAACGAATGACGAACTGCAGGATTTGGTCGGGAAAGCCACCGCAGGCGACAAAAAGGCACATGAAACGCTCATTGCCGGTGTGCAGGACATCGTATTTAATATGTCGCTTCGGATGCTCGGCACCTTTGCGGACGCAGAGGACGCCACGCAGGACATTCTGCTGAAAATGATTACGCATCTGTCCTCATTCAGAGGAGAGAGCTCCTTTACGACATGGGTATTTCGCATCGCGGCAAACCACCTCAAAAATTACAAAAAGCATATGTTTGGCAGGTATCCGTTAAATTTTGCGTATTATGGAGACGACATTGAACATGCAAAAATACAGGATGTCCCTGATTTAACACAGAATGTGGAACAGGGCATTCTGGCTGAAGAATTGAAATTATCCTGTACCAATGTGATGCTGCAATGCCTCGACGTGGAAAGCAGATGCATCTTCATCTTAGGCACTATGTTTCATATTGACAGTCGAATTGCGGCAGAACTTCTGGAAATAACCCCGGAGGCATACCGCCAGCGTCTTTCCCGTGTGCGCAAAAAAATGGCAGATTTTCTTGGACAGTATTGCGGAGAATATGGCGGCGGCAGATGCAAATGCAAGGACAGAGTCAATTATGCGATCCAAAGTCATCGGTTAAACCCATTGCAGCTTGACTATGTGTCAGCCGCGGAAATCCCTATACAGACCATGATGGAGGTCAAAAACGCAATGGAGGATATTGACAATCTATCGCAGGATTTTTCGTTCTGCAAGCCCTACGAGTCACCCGAACACACGAAACATCTGATTCAGGAATTTTTGGATTCCACGCAGTTTTCCACTATTCAGAATGCATAAAGGAGTAAATAAATTATGAATACACAATTGATTATGGATTATTTATCGGCATTGAGCATGAATAATAACCGCGAATGGTATCATGCGAACAAGGAGGACTTTAAAAAAGCCAATGCCGAATTTGAAAATTTAATACAGGCGTTGATGCTAGAAATCGGTAAATTCGACAGCAGCATCTTACATAACAATCCAAAAGACCTTACGTTTAAGATTGTCAGGGACACCCGTTTCAGCCATGATAAATCCCCCTATCTGCCTGCATTCCGTGCCCATATATCCGCTCAGGGGAAGCTTCCTGTCCCTGTCGGATATTATCTCATGATTAAGCCCGGCGGGCAGTCTTTTTTAGGCGGCGGCTTGTTTGCGGACATGTTTAAGGATGCGACAACAATGATACGGGATTTCATTGCACAGAATGGGAAAGAATGGGAAGGAATCATACATGCTCCCGCGTTTGAGCAATCTTTCACAGTACAGGGAACGGCACTAAAGAATGTGCCTGCGGGGTATGAGAGAGATCATCCGCAGGCAGACTATTTGAAAATGAAAAGCTGGTATCTGGAATACCCGCTAAAGGATGAGGCGTTGCGTGATGCGGAAGTATTTGCTGCAAAGGCAGCAGCGATTTTCCAAATCATGAAACCTTTCAACGACTATTTGAACAAAGCGCTTGCAGGGTTTCAGATGCCGTCGAGGTGAAAAACGGGCTTCCGCTCCTCCATCGTCTCAAAGGCAACCTGGTCCTCAAGGATTGTGATGGTAATACTGCGGCTGCTGTATTTTTCTGCAATCGCATCAAGCGTTTCCAGCATCTGCTCCTCTGTCATCTGAACGAGCTGGTCAACCGTCGATGATTCCCAGAACCCACGGATACTGTCCATCATCCCGCCGACATAGTCGTCCCGCTCACCAACGCTGACGGTATCCTTATCGGAAATATGATAGGAAAAGGCATAGGACAGCGAGCACCATGCAGAACGGTTACTGCCCGGGCTATATTCCTGCTTGCTGCGCATGGTAACCATCTCCACAACATCGCGCACGGGCTCATTTTTCTGAATACTTCTGACATATGCTGCATTCTCCATTCCTGAAAAATGTGCCGTGACTGCCGCAAACGCCTTCTCCTCCTCTGTCAGCGCCACACGATAATCTTCATAACTATTGTCAACGGCAATCCGCTCTTTACAGTCAAAATTATGATCCGTCCAGTCCAGAAGTTCTCTGTTAAATTCCGCGATAGTCTTAGAACGGTAATTTGGCGTTTTCAGTGTAAACAGGCTCTGATAATCCTCCTGCGTGGCCGGCACATCTTCCCGAAGGGTATCAAATATTTCGTGATACCCTTCTGTTACTTCCCGACGCTTCTTTGTGGCTTCCGTCATCTCTTCCGGCGTCGCCTTGCGCAGCCCGGTCATTTCCATGCCGTCATATTCGACATAAAGGTCTACGGCGTCTTTGGCATAGATCCCTTCCCCAATTCCGGCATGTGCAGAGATAAACCTGTTTTTCTTTGTATCATAGATTGCACGTACTTCTTTATCCTTAAAATACATTCTAACTTCGTCAATGCTCTGGTCATATCGGTATGTCAGCCCAAACGGCACATAAGGCGCAAGCGTGTTCTCCCACTCATCAAAAACGTCCTGCTGCCAGTACGCCATCTCGTCAATCGGCAGTTCCCCCAGAGGAGTATAGTGATACGCAATCGCAAGCCCAAGCCTTTCATCCATCCACTCCCGTTTGGTACACTCTATCTCTTCATCGAGCAGCGCATGCATCAATTCCTCATCGCGCAGTTCAGTCGGTCTCCATTCATGCGTCTCAAAAATGTGACTGAAATTATCCATCACAAGCTGGCGCACGGTATCGTATTCCTCGACTGTCAACCGATCCGCGTCCTGAATCGTAAGTGTCAATGTATATTCCAGCACGGCATTGTCCGACGCATTGGGAAAATCTGCCACCGCATATCCGCTAAAATCTCTGGTCTGCCACTTTTCGGCTGTGAGCGGTTCATAAATATTATAAAGAAATGTGACCAGCTCCATGATATCGGGGTCCGCTTCCCTTTTTCCCTCATACACTGCATACAGGGTTTCATTCTGAGAAAAACGCTCCAATAAATTTCTGTATTCCCGATTGTCCGTCAGCTGCCACACTGCCTTCTGATAATCAGAAATCATCATATCCCTATATCCTGCCAATTGCAGGGCAAGCAGTTTTTCGCATTCTTCGACCGTAAAATCGATATTCGTAAAGTCGATATTTGCCAGTATCTCATCACCTGTTCCCGATTCGGTTTTTTTCGGTTCTGCTGTTTTTCCCGCGGCTGAGGTGGCAAATACCACTGTCATGCTAACAATGAATACTGCCGCAAGCACCGCCGCAGACAGCGATTTCTTTTTCGTTTTCATAATTGCCGTAATCCTTTCTTCCATTGCATTGTCTCCTATTTTGAATAAAAACCCGCTTCCGAGCGGCAAATATGTCGTGATATTGCTGCGCTGTGCCTCCATCTGAATTAAAATCTTAGCATACACGGACTTTGCATTTTCCCCAAAACGGCGCACAACATGCTCGTCGCAGGAGATTTCCACATCCCGGTTAAAAAGTACATACATAATCCACACCATCGGATTAAACCAGTGTACACAAAGTGCAAATGTGCAGAGCAGCTTTGTCAGCGTGTCACAGCGGCGAATGTGAATATACTCGTGCATCAGTATATATTGGAGCTGCTGTGTATTTTCCCAGTTCGTGCTTTTGGGCATCAGAATGACAGGACGCCAAATGCCAAAGGTCAGCGGTGTGGATATTTTGTCAGACTGCCTGATGGCAAGACAACGATGGGGATGCTCCGCAAGCCAATGCTGTGCAAACGGATTTTCCACAGGGAGAGAAGTCTGAAATTCGAATCGGCAGCGCACATAAGATACGGTAAAATAAATCATGCAGACAAGCATTCCGACACACCAGAGAACAATGCATACGATAGAGCTGGTAACAAATTTGCAGCCCTGTGACAGCGCCTGAAAAAATGTGACACTCATGTCATGACT
Organism: uncultured Lachnospiraceae bacterium; assembly: GCA_947174615.1. Taxonomy (GTDB): domain Bacteria; phylum Bacillota; class Clostridia; order Lachnospirales; family Lachnospiraceae; genus COE1. The sequence continues at coordinate 2,704 of CAMWJQ010000202.1, read as the reverse complement.
TGTACCGTTTCTGTTCACTGTAACATCTGTTGGGGACAGATTCTTTATCTGCGCCAAATGGTTGGCGTCATCTATGACCACGTTGTCACCATTGATTTCCAGCTGCTGTTTTGTGACACTTATGTCATTTTCTGCGGTCCGAGCCGGCGTTCCAGTATTTGCCGACAGAGCTTGCGCACTCTCTTGAACTGGCAATTTCCAATCTATATTCTGCGTTATCCACGAGTACACGCTAAGATCAGACGGCACTGAAAACGGCACCGTCAGACGCAGCAGCACAACACCCCATAAGATAAGAAATGTATCCTTTGGCAGATGGTTCATTGTAAGCGCACGCAAAACCACGACTGCCAGAATCAGGACTGCACCGGATAAGCTCATCTGTACGATACTCATTTTCTTCCCCCTCTCCCATCACGTCTCTTCTTCCTCGACAATCTGCCGCAGGCGTTCAATCTGCCCGGCTGTCAGCTTTTTCCTGCCAAGCAGCGCCGCAAACAGTTTGTCAGCCGAACCGTCATAGACCTTATCAATCAGTTCATTGGTCTCTGCCTCCTGCACTTCCTCCTGCGAAATCAGCGCGCGGCACATGAAATTCGGCTCGCTCCGCTCGATTGCATCCTTTTTTATGCAGCGCTTAATCAATGTGTAGGTCGTATTCTTATTCCAGCCAAGCTCTTTATTCAACATGTCCGCAACCCGCTTTGCAGGCACAACGCCCTCTTTCCAGAGGACATTCATCACCTTTAATTCAGAATCAAACAATTTTGTCATCTAAATACCTCCATCTCATTCCTGTATCGTCCCAGCAGCTTGAACTATACGATTATCTTGGTTTATATCCCTGTTTGGCGTGCACAATTCCAAAACAGGAAAGACGTTTTTAATAAGACTGTAGTCGTCTATACTTAAAGACTACTATAGTCTTACGCTTTTGTCAAGTCCCAAAAGGGTGCAAACAATAGAAATTGGTTACAGTTCAGCCCAGGACTTCGCACTATGCTGCGAAGTCCGTTAGAAAACGTGGAGGTTGAAATGCATCAAGCCACCACGAAGTGGTTTTGCATGGCTTGATGCTAGTAACAGGAAGCCGAAGGCTGAACTGTTACAGATTTTTTTAGAAATATTTCTAAAATAATTCACATTTGCAGAAACATATGTTAAACTATAGTATAAGAGCGCGCGGAGCGTGTTCAGAAAAAAGTGGAGAAGGTGGAAATGATGACAAAACAGAATAGGCTTGTACAATGGATGCTCGCGGTTGTAGTCGGCGTATTTTTGGCTGCATTTTCGTATGGTGCGTGCACTGCACAGGCAGCGGAGACGACCGTGGAAGCGGCACAGGAGCAGGGTGCAGTGGATAGCAGCGCTGAGAATGGCGGAGGAGCGATGATTCTTCTGATGGGCGGTATGCTGATTATCATTCTTGCGGTGGTGCTCTCCGTTGTCGGCACATTTGTATCATCAGCGGCGATTGTGGACGAGCTGTAAACTAGATCAATTTTTTAATCAGGGTGGTAATGCCACATGCAGGGTCCCCAGGTGGGCGGTGTGCGTCATTGCCATCTTTTTGTGCATACGGGTGCCCTGCCCGGTTGGCTGGAAAGGAAGAGTGAAAAATGGCGAATGACAACAAGAAATTAGTGGAGGCGATCACTTCGATGGAGGTGGATTTCGCACAGTGGTACACGGATGTCGTGAAAAAGGCAGAGCTGTGTGACTACTCAAGTGTGAAGGGCTGTATGATTATCAAACCCGCAGGCTATGCCATCTGGGAACAGATTCAGCAGCAGCTTGACGCAGCGTTTAAAAAGACAGGCGTGGAGAATGTATACATGCCGATGTTCATACCAGAGAGTTTGCTGGAGAAGGAGAAAGATCATGTGGAAGGTTTTGCGCCGGAAGTCGCGTGGGTTACACATGGCGGGCTTGAGCCTTTGCAGGAACGACTCTGTGTGCGTCCTACATCTGAGACGCTGTTCTGTGATTTTTACAAAAATGAAATCCAGTCCTACAGGGATTTGCCAAAGGTATATAATCAGTGGTGCTCTGTGGTCCGCTGGGAAAAGACAACGCGCCCGTTCCTTCGGAGCCGTGAGTTTTTGTGGCAGGAGGGGCATACAGTCCATGCGACCGCAGAGGAAGCGGAGGAGAGAACGATCCAGATGCTGAATGTGTACGCGGATTTTCTGCGGGATGTGCTTGCAATCCCTGTCGTGAAGGGGCAAAAGACAGACAAGGAGAAATTTGCAGGGGCGGAAGCGACCTATACCATAGAGGCGCTGATGCATGACGGCAAGGCGCTGCAGTCCGGCACCAGCCACAATTTCGGAGATGGTTTTGCCAAAGCATTTGGCATTCAGTTTACAGATAAAGATAACACGCTGAAATATTGCCATCAGACTTCATGGGGACTGACGACGCGTCTCATCGGAGCGGTGATTATGGTACATGGGGATGATTCTGGTCTGAAACTTCCGCCGAAGGTGGCGCCGACACAGATTATGATCATTCCAATCCAGCAAAAGAAGGAAGGTGTGCTCGACAAGGCATATGCACTTCGTGAGCGTCTGACGGAAAAAGGGTTCCGCGTGAAGGTGGACGATTCGGATAAGAGCCCGGGCTGGAAATTCAGCGAGTGTGAGATGCGCGGGGTTCCGTTCCGCGTCGAGATCGGACCGAAGGACCTCGAGAACAATAAGTG
>CAMWJQ010000201.1 GCA_947174615.1 uncultured Lachnospiraceae bacterium | reverse complement strand
GAGCAATCTTGAGGGGCGTTCTACTTGGGAGCGGGCAGAGGGACTGATCTCCATAGCGCACCCTGATTTTCGCGAAAGACTGATCAAGGAGGCGGAGAAACGCAAAATTTGGCGGCGGTCGAATCGTCGATAGATTTGTGTGAAAACCTGTCGGAAGTGTATAACTAAATTTACAGGAAAGGCTTGAAACGATATGGCAGACCACGTAAGAACCACAACGATTCATGGCAGGACATGCCATCTCTATCAGCAAAACAATCATAGCGGCGCCATTAGCGGTACAATGCGCATACGCCCTCATCTTCCGGTGTTTTATTGGGGAATTAACAGGGACAGTAAAGCTTCGGTGCTGACAGCTGTGTCCTATTTAAAGACGCACAGACCAAATGCCAGCTTTTCGCTTGCTGCTTATGAAGCCGAGAGCTGGAATGATGATTTTTCACCGTGGGCAGCAGAGGCAGTCTTTGGAACGGAAGCCTTTGGCGGAAAGGGAGAAGATACTTTCAAATGGCTTGCGGCGTATTGTATGCCATACATTGAGGCGAAGATGTGTGAAATCGCCCGCTTTCCGGTCGGATATTCCCTTGCAGGGCTTTTTAGTCTATGGGTATACTGTAAGAGTGAACTGTTTGCGGGAGCGGTCAGTTGTTCTGGTTCCTTGTGGTACGAGGGATGGCTGGAGTATGTACGGAAACAGTCCATAGCAGCCCGCAATAACGAGAGGGAGTATATTTATATAAGCCTTGGTGACAGGGAGCATAAGACGAAAAATAAGCGGATGTCAGCAGTGGGAGACTGTACCAAGGAAACGTATGCTCTGCTCTGCGGGCATCAGGCGTATCAGAAGGGCATATTGGCGTGGAATCATGGCGGGCATTTTGCTGAGCCTGATCTGCGCGTTGCAAAAGGTATCGATTGGATTTTGAGACAGTTTGATGTATAATAGAAAATATGATGATTGAAGGTATTACAATAAGGTATTGCAATATAGAAATGATTTTAAGGAGGAATAAAAATGAACATCCCAAGCAGCGAGAGATTGGAAAAGGTCTACGGTGAAAGTGTAAAGAGTGCAGCGCGTTTTAAAGCGCTGGCAGAACAGTTCAAGGGGAAATATGGTCATGATGAGGCTGAGTTTTTCTCCGCACCGGGCAGGACGGAAATCATCGGCAATCACACAGACCACAATGGCGGAAAGGTGATTGCTGGCAGCATTGACTTAGATACGGTTGGTGCGGCATACCCCAATGACAGCAATGTGATTCATATTACGAGTGAGGGCTATAATCAGGAAATTGTTGTGGACATTGATGCGCTCGACAGCATTGCCAAAGGCGGCGGAACTGTGGCGCTTCTTGCTGGTATGATGGAAGGCGCGCAGAAGTTTGGTTTTCAAGTTGGTGGATTTGATGCGTATGTGTCCACGAATGTGATTGCAGCGGCAGGTGTCAGCTCGTCCGCCTCTTTCGAGATGCTGGTGTGCACGATTGTCAATCATTTCTTCAATGATGGGGCGATGAGCTGTGCTGATTATGCCAAGATTGGCAAATATTCTGAGAATGTGTACTGGAATAAGGCGTCGGGCATGATGGATCAGATGGCATGTGCAGTGGGTGGTCCTGTGCTTTTTGATTTCGCAAACGGAAGCCAGCCAGAGTACAGACCACTCTCGTTTTCGTTTGAGAAAAAGGGATATCGCCTTGTCATCGTCAACACTGGCAAAGGACATGCAGATTTGAGTGAGGAGTACTCAGGGATTCCAAATGAGATGAAGGAAGCGGCAAAAGCGCTCGGTGCAGAACTGTTGTGCGAAACAAATCTTGACAGCCTGCTTGCGCATGTCAATGAGATCTCCAATGACAGAGCAGTGCTGCGCGCGATTCATTTCTTTGAGGAGAACAGAAGGGTGGACGAGATGGCTGCGGCGATCGAGAAAGAGGATATTGATGTTGTGCTGAAGCTTGTGAAGGAGTCTGGAACCTCATCATGGGAACTGCTGCAGAATTGTTATTCTTTACAGGACTGCAAGGAGCAGAAGATCACAAGGACGCTGGCGCTCACAGAACTGTTTTTAAGAGGAATCGGCGATGGTGTGTGTCGTGTGCATGGCGGCGGATTTGCAGGCGTTATTATGTGTCTGGCGCCGCTTGCGGAGGCGGACAATTATGTGCGTTACATAGCACAGTATGTAGGTGAGAGCAATGTATATCCAATGAATATCAGGGCAGTAGGAGCAGTCAGAATTTAACGCAATTGTGTTCCTTACAAAGGGATAAGTCATCAGGCTTATCCCTTTTAACATTTGACATTGCTATTTGTGGTATATTTTTGTATAATTATAAATGTTCAGTACATGATTATGCATACGCTGCGGCGCTGGGAAGCATACATTACACAAGAAGGATGGGGTATACATGAACTGTAGATTGGTATTATATCGTAAATATTGGGCATTTTTTGCGCTGGGTACGTTTCTTTGCTGTCTGTTTTGTGGAAAACCTGTGTATATCGTCCATGCGGAGGAGGCAAGGTTTGACGTGGAGGCAGAGCTGCTGTCCTCCGACAGGGATACTTATGATATCCAGCTAACTATTGAGAACTGCGGTGAGGATTGGGAAGGGATTGTGCAGCTGCTGGTCAATGTCGCTTCGAATAAGGACAACTATGACTGCGCGTACGATATACAGATTTCGCTGCCGCAAAACAGCATCAAACAGTTTGTGACCCATATACCCAAGAAGAGTATTGAATACGTTGAAGATCCGATCAAAGTTGTTTTTTTGGAGAATAAGTCGCAGATTACAGAGGAGAAGCAAATAAGGCGGCTTTTGACAGATGGATCAAACGTTCTGGCTATGGGGATTCTAAGCGACGCGTATTCGGCGCTGACCTATCTGGATATGGGCGGAAGAGAGCTGGCTTTCGAGCGGACAGACTTTCCAGTAAAGCTAAAACAGCTAAATCGCGATACGCTCGCAGACGAGCTTGACAAGCTTACCTTTTTGGTGATAGATCAATATGATACCAAGGTTTTGCCATATGACATCGTTTATCAGATGGAGCAGTGGATTTATCGCGGGGGCATCCTGATTGTTGGGACCGGCAGTTATGCAGAGGATACCTTGAACGGGCTTGGGTATCTGAAAATGGATGTTACAAAAATCAGTAAACCGGGGGAGAACAAAAGCGTACAGGCTTATAATCTGAATCTGTACAGGCTTCCGATCGCGGATCTCAATGACCGTGCAGGTATGTATCGGTTTAACAACAAGATTCAGGCATTTACAGATGGCTGGGGGGACGGCGCAGTAGGGATTCTGCCATATGCACTGTCAGAGCTTGGCAGGCTGGATGCATCTGTATATCGAAATAACAGCACGCAGGAGGATTTTACCGAGCTTATTCTCGACGAGGTGAGCAAGGTGGCAAATTCGCGGTTTAGAAAATCCAATACATATAATCCGGCAGCGGAGAGTTCCTACACTTTTGACCGAATCTTTAATATGTTTGGGAACAGCAATGAACAACTGCATTTTGGCTTGCTGGGGATGATAGTCGCCGCCTATGTCATTTTTGTGGGACCGGTTCTGTATATGATATTGAAGGCTGCCGGCAAAAGAGACTCTTACTGGTTCGCGGTGCCAGCCACGACACTGGTCGGGATCGTAATGATTTATTTTGCGGGAAGAGGCTTTGAAGTAGCAGATACAAAAGTATATTCAATGTCAGTCAGAAATCTGACAGAACAGGACTATATCACTTATATGCGCTGCTATGATGCCAATTACAGAGAATGGGAGCTGCAGCTTTCAGAGCGGTATGATTCAGTAGGTCCGCTGGTGGGGATTAACTACAATAACAGCAACAAGGAAAGCTATTATCATCATATACGGCAGGAGGGGGACAGGCTGCTGTTTGGCATAGTGCCAAATGCCAGCTTTGAAGACAGCTTTTTTGTGGCAGAAGGTGCAAAGCAGACAGCAGGCGGTACGATTCAAAGTAAGCTAAACTACGGAGAACATGGCGTCTATGGAACAGTGACAAATGAAACCGCGTGGGATTTTTTGTATTTTGCGGTGATATATGATGATTCGCTGTATATTTATAAAGATCTGCCGTCAGGTGAAAGTTGTGATCTTGGGGAAAAAAAGAAGGTCTTTAGCGGAATCGGATATGCGGAGGAGCCTGGAGACGTTTACCTGCACAGTTATTTGAGAGCGCTCTACGACCAGCATCAAATAAAAGATTTGGACAGTATTGCGGCGCTGGGGGCAGCAGTTGAGATGGTGTATTCTGATAAAAACCGATATAAAACTACGGTGATCGGCTTGACTAAGGATTGGGACAAGGCTGTGGACGACGACTGCAATGAGATGGCAGTTGGGTGTGTCTATGTGATTCAATAGCGATTCAATAAAGGGGGAAAGCGATGCTGTACATCAATAATCTGACAAAAAAATATGGCTCTTTCACAGCGGTCAGACAGTTGTCTTTACATATTCCGGAGGGGGATTTGTTTGGCTTTGTGGGACCGAACGGCGCGGGCAAGACAACGACCATCCGTATGGTCTGCGGGCTGCTAAGAGCGACTAGCGGTTCGGTGAAAATCGGGAATGTCAGAGGTGCTGTGGGAAGCAGGGAGATGAAGCGCATGATTGGTTATGTGCCGGATTTTTTTGGGGTTTATGATAATCTGAAGGTGCGCGAATACATGGACATGTATGGTTCCATGTATGGGATGTATGCGAGGGAGATCACCAAGCTGGCAGACGATTTGTTGGAGCTGGTCAATCTCTCAGACAAGAAAGAAGTCTATGTGGATACGCTCTCGCGTGGAATGAAACAGAGGTTGTGTGTGGCGAGGGCATTGCTCCACAATCCCAAGCTTCTGCTGTTGGATGAGCCCAGTTCTGGGCTGGACCCGAGAGCACGGGTGGAGATGAAGGAGCTCTTGAAAAATCTTCATTCTATGGGAAAAACAATTCTGATCAGCTCACATATTCTCTCTGAACTTTCGGAGATGTGCACCAGTATCGGGATTATGAATCATGGGCAGCTAATCACAGCCGGGTGCATGGAGGAGATTCTGTATCAGCTCTCGGGCGGAAAACGGTTTCATATACAGATTTCATCAGGGATGGAGACGGCAGTGCGGATGTTACAGGAACATGCGGGGGTTGAGTTGGAGTCTGTCATGGAAAATGAAGTGATTATCACAAACAGCGGTACAGAGGAGGAGATCAGCGCTCTGATTGGCGAGTTGATTCAAAATAAGGTTATTTTGAGAGGCTTTTACAAGGAAGAGGGAAATCTTGAGTCCTTGTTTATGCAGTTGACAGGAGGGGGTGAACCGTCATGAGATTACAGTCGAATCCGATTGTCAAGAAGGACTTGCAGGTGACGGCGCGCAGTATGCGGTTCAGTTGGGGATTATTCGCCTATGAGGCGGTGGTTGCGCTGGCATTTTTGCTGGGGCTGCACTCCATACAGGCGAGCGTTGACAGCTATTACGGCGATGGGAATGTCTATCAGGATTTGATGAATCTGTTCCCTGTACTGGCAATATCGCAGGTATGTATTGTTACGCTGATTGTACCTGTCATGACTGCATCTTCCATTTCAGGAGAAAAGGAACGCCAGACCTTTGATATCATGATGACAACCTGTATGTCACCCTTGTCCATTGTGTTTGGCAAGGTGTCTTCCGCAGTGCTTCGCGTGTTGTTTTATGTGATGGGCAGTCTGCCGGTTATGGCGCTGTCGTTTGTGGTGGGCGGGCTAAGCTGGAGTGTGCTGTTTTATTTTGTGCTTGCAGTTATTGTTTTATCGGTCTTTGCAGGGAGTGTAGGAATCTTGTGCTCTTCTCTTTGCAAGCGTTCGATCTCTGCGGTAATCCTGAGCTTTGTGATGTATTTTGTACTAAATCTCCTGACCTTTAGTCCGCTTTTGGTGCGGAGGATCTGGTATTGGAACGAGGAAAATATGGGAGAATGCCTGCTGCCCTTGCTGTTTAATCCAAATGTGTTTTTAGAAGAATTTTTTATGCAGGTCATGACGGGCGAATCTATTTTGGGGAGTACAGGCGAGTCGAATTTTATCAGGGAAGATGTGGGCTATTTTACGTATTGCTTTACCTATGGGAAGGTATGGGTATTCTTGTCTGCAGGATGCATTTTGTTACTGGCGTTTTTGTTTATGCTGATTGCTGCTTGGAAGATTGACCCGCTGAACGCATCTGCAGAGAGAATACCAATAAAGCGAATACAGAAGTAAGTCCAAATTAGAACAAAAAACAATGGAGGAATTATGGAACAGAGAGCGTTTGTGAAGATGATCCAGTCCTTTCAGCGGAAAATGAATATCGCATCTGTGCGGCATAAGTCTGTTGCGGCATTGAGCATCGGCGCGATTGCGGGCATTTTGTTTCAAGCTGCCGCACTGGCGGTTCCGTTTTATTATGCCAGTCTCTATTCAGGGCTGGCATTGGCGGTTTCGCTTCTGACTGCGCTGGTGATGGCTTATGTGAAGCGGATTTCGCCAGAGCAGGCTGCGCTGGCGATGGATCGTTTTGGTTTTGATGAGCGGATTGTCACCGCATATGAGTGTCTGGGACAGGAAGGTGTGCTGGTCGGGCTTCAGCGGCAGGACGCCATGAACCAGTTGGCAAAGCATCAGGACAGGATTCGGATTGCGCTGCTGCCGTCATGGAAAAGGTTCGTGCTGCTGCTCGGATTTCTCGCTGTGATGGCAGGGCTTGCGCTCTTTCCGTCTGCGGTGAAGGAACATGCCAGAGAACTTCATGAGGTCAGGAAGGGGGCAAGAGAACAAATAAAAGAACTTGAGGAGCTTGTCGGTTCGCTTGAAGAGCTTGTGCAGGAGGAGATTTCTCAAGAACAAAAAAGTGCTTTACAGGAGATGATTGGGAGTCTGGAAGCCTCGCATACAGAGTTTGAACAGGCGGATTCTGCAAAACTGCTCTCCGCCGCCTTGAATAAGCTGGAATATAAATACGCAATGATGGGCAGTGAGCTGGAAGAATTTGCGCAGCGGCTGCGGGGCGGGGCGGCAGCTTCGGCGATGACGGCAGAGTCCATGCAGGTGATGGCAGAGAGAATGCAGGAACTGGGCGGTATGCAGCTTGCCGAAGGAAATGGTATGCAGACGAGCTCAAATCAGACGGGAGAGAACGGAAATCAAAGCGGCAACGCAGGACAGACGGGACAGAATGGAAATCAAAGCGGACAGGGCAGCAACGCAGGTCAGACAGGTC
>CAMWJQ010000200.1 GCA_947174615.1 uncultured Lachnospiraceae bacterium | reverse complement strand
AGACCAGACAGTCCGCGGTAAGTCTTGGCAGAACTCCGGAAAATGATTCTGATCTGTCAAAAGAATATATTGAAAAGTTTGAAAACAAGTACAAGGCACAGGGCTATACGATTGAACGGCTCAATGCTGTCATGATGGGCAAAAGAAAGATTGCCAACGGTGGGCAGCAGCAGCTTTTTGCTTACAAGGATATTCCGCTGATTAACCGTCTGTGGAGTTATTTCGCTGGAATATTTAAGATCGACAATATTAATGAAATTGAAAATGATGTGGGAGATCGTGGTATTTCCTTTACTTTATATGATCCTGTTTATGGCGGGAAGAAGTTTTCGCCGGCAATTATAGGAAACGGAACGAGACATAAGTACTTACTGTACTGTGACAATACTTTTCCATTTATCCATCAGAATATGTTGACGGTCAATCTCGGAACATCCTATTCTGTCAATATGGGAGTTGATGTGTTCACGACAATGACGAGGACGCAGGGGTCTTATGTTGCTTCAATGATTACGTATCCGACGGGACTTGAGGAGGAGAGTGCGGATGATCTGCATTCCGCTACTTATCTGGCTGATTCACTCCAGTCCAGTCTGATCTATGAGTCGCGGTACATTGATGACTATACGTCTGTTGACACGGTGAAGAGCGGTCTTTCCAAAATGGGATATTCATTCCTGATTGGTATTATTGCGACAGTGCTTGCATATCTGCTCGGTGTGCCGCTCGGCATTGCGATGTCGAGGAAGAAGGACAAGCTGCTGGACAAAATTGGTACGTTTTATATCGTGTTTATCATTGCAGTGCCTTCATTGGCATATATTTTCCTGTTTAAAGCGATTGGCGGAAAGATGGGACTTCCTACAACCTTTGACATGGATACGGCAAACCGGCTTGTATATGTGCTGCCGATCATTTCACTTGCTCTTCCGCAAGTTGCCAATTTGATGAAATGGCTTCGCCGTTATATGATCGATCAGATGAACTCTGACTATGTAAAATTTGCCAGAGCAGGCGGTTTGTCTGAGAGAGAGATTTTTTCAAAGCATATATTGAAGAATGCATCGATTCCTATTATACATGGTATCCCGGCAAGTGTTTTGGGATGTCTTACAGGTGCGATCATCACAGAGCGCGTGTATGTTGTACCCGGTGCAGGTAACTTGCTGACAGAGGCGATCAACAAGTACGACAATGGTGTTATTGTCGGTGTATCCTTATTCTATGCGATTTTGAGTGTGGTAGCGATTATTTTGGGTGATGTGCTGATGTCTATGGTCGATCCCAGAATTTCTTTCTCAAGTAAGGAGCGGTAACAAGGAGAGGTAAGGATAATATGAATAAAAATATAAAAAATGGAAAGCACAAGGGTGTGAACGTGGCAGACCTGAAAGAGCCTGATCTCACAGAAGGGATGACAGATGAAGAACTTTTTTCCGTCATTAATCACAGTGATTTGGAATCGGAGAAAATCACAGCGCCCCGATATTCCTATTGGCAGTCTGTTTTCCGTGTGTTTTTTAGAAAAAAGATCAATATCGTGATGCTGAGCCTGCTCGGTGTAATCGTACTGATGGCATATCTGTATCCGATATTTGTGGAGTATGATAAGTTTGGGAATCTGCTCAATGCCTCAGCAAAGCATTTGACACCCAAAGCGGCAATCGACAAGTTTGGGTTCAGCATTCACTGGCTTTTGGGTGCAGGTGCGGCAGGTCAGTCAACTTTTGACGCAATCTGGTATGGCTCTCAGATTTCTATTTCGCTGGCTTTGATCGTTGCGCTGATCAATATGACAGTGGGTGTGCTGGTAGGAGCAATCTGGGGTTTTTCCAAAAAGGTTGACAATGTGATGATGATTGTCTATAACATTATTGCGAATCTGCCATATATTTTGGTTATTTCTGTTATGGTCATGATTTTTTCGGCAGGTTTCTGGACGATGGTGTTTGCGATGACGATTACCGGATGGCTGATGATCGCGTACTTTATCCGCACACAGGTTGTCATTATCCGTGACAGGGAATACAACTTGGCTTCAAGATGTCTGGGTACATCCACGATTCGTATTGCTATGAAAAATATTTTACCATTTATGACTTCTATCGTTGTGACACTTGCAGCGACAGAGATTCCTTCATATATTTCTTATGAGGTGTTTCTTGCCTATATTGGAATGGGTCTCAAGGAAATGTCACTTGGTAGATTGATATTTGAGGCGGAGAGTGCGATGCTGACCCCCGGCTGGGGCTTTGAGTTCTGGAGCCCTGTTGCCGTTGCTTCAATTATTACGATCGTATTGTATGTGGTTGGGCAGAACCTTGGTGATGCATCCGATCCGAGAACACACATGTAGGCGGGGGACAGAATGAAAGATAAGAGAGATAAAAAAGTATTATTATCAATCAAGGATTTGGAAGTAAAATTTCGCGTGCGCGGAAAGCGGTTGACTGCAATCCGCGGCGTTTCACTGGACATTTATGAGAATGAATCCATTGCGATTGTGGGGGAATCCGGCTCTGGTAAATCTGTATTTACCAAGACATTTGCTGGAATGCTTGACAGCAATGGTTATATTGACAATGGCAGTATTCTCTTTAATGATGAAGATTTGGCGGATACCGTCGTCAGAAAAACTTCTGTCGCTAAGCAGATGATTGCTCATGCACTGACAAAATTAAATGCATATTCTCATTATGAGCTCGGTGTTGATATTTTTAAGAAGATGGAAGCATTAAATGCAGAACGTCTGGAAAAGGCAGATATCAGCAAAGATGAGCGGGAGGCGAGTGACCGGGCAATCGCAGAGCTGGGGATTAGGAAAACAGAGGCGGTTAACCTAAAGCAGACATTGGATCCTAAGACTGAGAAAGCGAAGATCAAAGAGCTCTCTAATTCTATCAAGGAGATGGAGAAAGAGATTAAAAAGCTTCTGAAAGACCGGATTGCGATGGAGAAGGCAGCGGAGGCACGCCTCAAAAATGATGTGGCATATATGAAGCAATATGATGCCCAGATGTCAGATTTAAAGGCAAAGTATGATGCTGCGATCAAGGGAAGTATCTCTGAAAATACCAAAAAGCGCAATGAAGTTCTTGCCAAGGAGGTGTATCTCTCCATTGGAAGATATAGTTTTACAAAGCGTGTAGAACTGTTGAGTAAATTGTTGTCAGCGTTAAAGACGGCAATGCGGACTGGTGTTGATTTGTCCGATGATGCGCAGAGAAACGCAGTTTTTGACAAGGTCGCTTTCCGCGTGAAATATCTGGATGAGACAGCGGACAAACTGCACGGAACTTGCGTTCTGAATCTTGCGAATGTTAAGTATGCAAAGGACTGGTATCAAATTCGTGGTAAGAAGATTGCAACAGTATTTCAGGACCCTATGACATCGTTAAATCCGATTATCACGATTGGGAAACAGATTACGTCAATTATCATGAAGCATCAGGATGTAACAGAGTCCGAAGCGCGTGCAAAAGCGCTGGATTTGATGAAAAAGGTGGGAATCCCAAATGCCGAGGCGCGTTTTGATGATTATCCATTTCAATATTCTGGTGGTATGCGGCAGCGAATTGTTATAGCGATCGCTTTGTCCTGCCAGCCAAAGATCTTAATCTGCGATGAGCCTACGACGGCGTTGGATGTTACGATTCAGGCACAGATTTTAAAGCTCCTAAAGGATTTGCAGAAAGAATTTAATTATACAATTGTGTTTATTACGCATGACCTTGGCGTTGTTGCAAATATTGCAGACCGTGTTGCAGTTGTGTATGCGGGACAGATTATAGAGCTTGCATCTGTTGATGAGATTTTCTACGATCCAAGACATCCGTACACATGGGCGCTGTTATCATCCATGCCGCAGCTGGCAGAGAAGAATACAAAACTGTACTCCATCAACGGAACGCCGCCTTCTCTGTACAACAAGGTTGTGGGGGATGCATTTGCACCGCGAAATCCGTATTGCATGAAGATTGATACTTTGAAGGAGCCTCCAATGTTTAAGGTCAGCGATACACACTATGCAAAGACATGGCTTTTGGACCCTCGTTCTCCCAAGGTTGAGAAGCCAGAGGCAATTCAGAATATTCATGAGAAACTATTAAAAGCATTTAACATATAGGAGATTTAGAACGTGTCAAACCTAAATCAGAAAACTTCAGGACGTGTGTCACATTTGCCGGAACATGGTCCAATTGATGAGAAAAACGGCAAAGAGATTTTATTATCGGTCAAGAATGTAGACATTACCTTTGGCAAAGGTGACAGTGCTGTCAAGGCTGTCAAGAATGCCAGCTTTGATATATACAAGGGTGAAACGTTCTCGCTGGTAGGAGAGTCGGGATCTGGCAAGACAACGGTTGGCAGGGCAGTGATCCGTGTCAATCCATGTGCCAGCGGCGAAATACAATATAAAGGAGTTCGCATTTCAGGAAAGATTCCACATTCACTGGACAGGGAAGTCATCCGAAATATCCAGATGGTATTTCAGGACCCTGCAGCTTCACTCAATGAGCGTGCAACGGTAGATTATATCGTGTCGGAGGGATTGTACAACTTTCATTTATATGAGAACGAAGCAGATCGTGTGCGTAAAGTCGAAAATATGATTCATGAGGTAGGGCTGCTGCCAGAGCACCTGACGCGCTATCCTCATGAATTTTCAGGCGGACAGCGACAGAGAATTGGACTTGCGCGCGCGATGGTTATGGAGCCGGAGCTGGTTGTGGCAGACGAGCCGATCTCTGCACTCGATGTATCTATTAGAGCGCAGGTGTTAAATCTGCTCAAAAAGTTTCAAGTTGAGAAAAATGTCACTTATCTTTTCATTGCACACGACTTATCCATTGTACGGTTCATTTCTGATCGTATCGGCGTTATTTATAAAGGAAATATCGTGGAGATTGCGGAGGCGGACGAACTGTTTGAATATCCGCTGCATCCATACACGCACTCGCTGATTTCGGCGATACCGATTCCGGACCCGAAGCTTGAGAAGAATAAAGCGCTGTATACGTACGATCCTTCAATGCATGATTACAGCACCGATCAGCCGGAGCTTGTTGATATCGGACATGATCATTTTGTGTATGGAAATAAAAAAGAAATCGAGGAGTACCGGGCGATACGGGCAAAGGGTGTACCGCTCAAGTCCATCAACATTGTAGACCCAGATGCACCGCAAACACAGAAGAGTTCACAGGAAAAGAAATCCAACGAACTGTCCGCTTCAGAAGATGAATTTTTGAAAGCGCCAGTGCATGATACGGGAAGCATATGGTATAAGATTTTATCATTTTTGCTTCCAATAATAGGGCTGATTGCAGCCTTTGTATTCAAACATTTTCATTATTACCGCAATTATTCGGCGTGTAAAAAGGGCGCGATTGTTGGTTTGCTGACCTTGGCGGTGATTATTGTTTTATTTATCATATTATTAATTTTAGTGGTGGTATAGCTTGAATCGTACAGTTAGAGACAGAAATGACAGACACCCAAAGCCTGTAAAGCGGATTGAGCTTTTGGAGAAGTATCCCAAAAGCAGACTGATATTGACCATATTACTGATTGTGGTTGGAGTCGGAGCACTGGGGTACTCACTGATTGCTTATTTGACAGCAGATACAGGCTGGACAACGATCGAAGCAGCTTCGTCAGAGCTGAACTGTTCTGACGAATTGATTTTTCAATATCATATTGGGACAGGAGAATTGTCGGCAACAGCAGAGAAAAAGGCAGTCTCAGCGCTGTATACTGAGACGACAGCGAAGGCGTATCAGCTTTTTCACACAAGTATGCTTTTTGACGGGGTGAAAAATCTGTATTATATCAACCAGCATCCCAACGAGGAAATCGTGGTGGATGAAGTGCTGTATAAAGCATTCTCCTTATTAGAAAAATATGGCAACAGAATGATTTATCTGGCGCCGATTTATATTCAGTACAATAATTTGTTTGGCTGCAATGACGATGCGGAGACTGTGGAGTTTGATCCATATCAAAACGAGGAAATGGCTGCTTATTTTGCTGAACTTAGTGCCTTTGCGCGGAATGAACATGCGGTTCAGATTGAGCTTTTAGGAGAGAACCGCATCAAACTCTTTGTTTCTGAGGAGTATTTGGCATATGCTTCAGAGGAAGGAATTTCAGATTTTATTGATTTTTATTGGATGGCAAATGCGTTTATTGTAGATTATATTGCAGATACTATGAAGGATAACGGATTTGTGTCAGGGTCTATCTCAAGCTATGATGGATTCGTGCGCAATCTGGATGATTTCAGCAGTTCGGAATACGCGTTCAATCTTTTTAACAGAGTTGGAAATGTGGTGCATCAGGCTGGGATTATGAGATATAATCAGACGATGAGTATTGTCTTTTTGCGGGATTATCCAGCGAACAGCCTTGACTGGCAGCACTACTATGAATTTCAGAATGGCGTGGTTCGGACAGCATATATTGATGTGACGGATGGCTTTAGTAAAAGCGCTGTCCATAATCTTGTCGCATATGCGGCGGAGCATAGCTGTGCAGAAATTTTGATGCAGGTAATACCTGTCTATATCGCAGATTTTTTTGATGCAAAGAATTTATCATTGCTGACGCGGCAGGGAATCTATGCTGTATATGGGGAGGAGCATACGATTTATTATAACGAGCCAGACTTGAAGCTGACAGATTTGTATGATCAGGATGGTGTGCGGTATCAGGCTGAATATATAGGCGGTACTGTGTCATAAATTTTATTATGTAGGGATTGAGAGAAAGGCGTTACTTTATGAAAAAAGTAATAAGAGGAGTATATGAATGGTCAAAAATGATTCTGTTTGCGCTGGTGGCTGCGTTTTGGCTGAAAAATAATGTCGTCGCAAGCGCTTTGGTGCCGACAGGGTCAATGGAACAGACGGTCATGACCGGAAGCAGGATTGTTATCAACCGTCTGGCATATTTGTATGATGTACCGCAGAGAGGGGATATCGTATCATTTTATTACCCCGATGACGGGGAAACAATGTATCTCAAACGCATTATTGGGCTTCCGGGAGAGACGATTGAGGGAATTGACGGAGATATTTATATAGATGGTAAAGTGATTTCAGATTATACGAATATTAAGTTTTATGAGGATTTTGGTCCTTATCGGATACCGGAAAATTCGTATTTTATGATGGGAGACAACCGCAACAGTTCGTGGGATTCAAGGTATTGGACGAACAAGTTTGTAGAATTAGAAGATATTATTGGAAAGGCTGAGTTTGAATATTATCCAGAGATGAAATTGTTAAAATAATATAGT
>CAMWJQ010000199.1 GCA_947174615.1 uncultured Lachnospiraceae bacterium | reverse complement strand
CCCGGCAAGCTTTCCCTAAGCAGACAGATTCTCAGCGTCATAGGGCAGCAGCCCCCTCTCCTCCATGCGTTCTCGAAAAATCTTTATATTTTCAGGCTGCAGAACACCCGTATATCGCTCAATTTCGTCAAAATCCGGCGTAAACTCATACTGTCCAATCTCATGTGCAATAACCGGAACATGCGCAATGACCTCCTCCTCACCGTCCGTAATCTCCACTTCCTTGATGCCAGTGCCGTACTGAATCTGTATTGTTCCGCCTTTGGCAGCCGTATTTTGCGCGATCTCCTCCGGCGATATCATTGCATCATAGTTCCAGTACGCGCCTGGCCGCTCAGTCTGCACAAAGCCAAGCGGCGCATCACACATCGCATAGGAACCACGAAACAGGCGGTACTTTGAAAACCGCACACCGCTGAAAAAATCGTCATTTGGCAGCACAGATGGTACAAACTGATGATTATTGCTCCCCTGTGTATACAAATGACGTGTATCGTGTGCCTTGAGCACCCCCATCATTCTGTTGATTTCCTCTCTGCTGCCCCACAGCTCATTTCCCATACTCATGGCAAAGAAGGACGGCAGATCCCCAAAGGCGTCAAGCGCGCGAAGCCCCTCCTCCAACAGAAAATCCTGCTGTTTCCGATCACACTGTTCCTCCTCCCTGTCGTAAATCGACCCCCAGAAAGCAAGTTCCGCCTGCACGTACATTCCAAGGTAAGCCGCCGCCAGAAATGCCGCCTTGGGCGGACAGCAGGTGTGATAACGGTAATGGTTCAAACCATACTCTTTGCTCGTCCCATATACACGCAGCCACGAGTCCAGGTCCATCGGTGCATAGCCCGTCAGCGGAAAAATCATTCCGTCATGTGTCCCTCTCAGGAAAATTTCATTGTCATTGCAGTACAGCGTCCGCTCCCGGTGCGTGAAATCACGCAGTCCGAAATGGCTTGTCCGCTCACACAGCACCCTGCCGCCGCGCAGAATGCGGACTGTGAGTTCATACACATAAGGATTGTACTCATCCCACGCTCTTGCGTCCGCTCCCAGCGGATATTCTATGGAAAATATGCTTTCCCGTTCTGTATCCTGCGGCAGATCGTATACCTGCCTGTCAAGAACCGCCAGTGTCTCGATCGTGTACGGCGCGTCCTGTCCCTTGTTCTCCGCAATCCACGCGCGCCGCGTCTCTGCCGTCTGCGTATACAGCGGCTCATAATGTTCAAAATCTCTGCCCTCCTTCATCGAAAGCCGCGTCAGCCTGCAGCACACCTCTGCCTGAGCTGCTGACAATCCGCTCTCAGACTTTCGCTGTATTTTGACGACTACCTTTTTGTCTTTTCGGCATGGGTAAAGCCACATCTTTTCAATGGCAGCGTCCTCAGCAGATTCCAGCAAAATCTCTCCCAAGATACCATTCCAGTTTGTCTGCGTATCCGGCGAAGTCATATGTCCGCCATTTGAGACATATTCCGTATTGTCAATCATCACCACAAGCGTATGGCGCCCCGGCGTAAGCTTATCGGTCAGCTCATACCGGTGTGCCGCATAAAAGCTGTCGAAACTGCCAATAAAGCTTCCGTCCACCCACACACTGGACTTTCTTGTTCTCTCCATCGAAAAAAAGAAGAGTATTTTACCCGCGCCCTCCTCCTGTGCCGGAATATCAAGCGCTCTCAAAAACCATGCATATCCCTCAAAGTGATAGGGCTCTGTCAGATACCCTGTCTGACGCTCTGCGCTCTTTTTGCCCTTTTTTGCCTCGGCAGTCGTCGTGGGAAGTTCAATCGTGTCCGCAAATGCTGTCCGTAAAAAATATTCCTGTTCCAATCCAGCTTTTTCCCCGTCCAGTGCAAACTGCCAGACTCCTGATAAATTTTGTTTCATAGGTGTATCCTTTCTAATATCCCCTTGCCCCTCTTGCATGCTTCATATCATATTCAAGCAGTGTATTGTATCCATAACTGATGACCGAATCCTGCATCTCATCCAGCAGCCGTTCAAAAGTTTCATGGTCTGCCGCGAAGATCATCTTCCATGAGTATTCCTGAATGACCCGTTTGCATTGACTGCGTATGGTTACCTGCTCCATGTTTTCCACTTCCGCAGTATACAGCATCCCCAGCGCCACCAACAGCATATCATTCTTCTGCAAATACTCCATTGTCGTATCTGCTCCCATATGCTGACACCAGTCTGTTGTCAGGGCGGACTTGTTCAGCTCCTTAACGCTGTCCCACAGATCATAATAATAGTAATATCCATCTGCACTCTTTTCACATTGGGCTACTACCTTATAGTTCAAAGCGGAAATGCCCGATTCCCAAGTTCCGCCGCCATATTCATCCGGTACTTCTGCCTGGTTATTATTCAACAGCACTTCCTTTCCAAAGTCCGTCAGATACGGACCATCCTCATGCATCTCCCAGGTAAGACCTTCTGGTCCTGCCGCTCCTGAATGGGTCGCTCCGCTTGCCAAGATCCCCTCATCCGAATAAAGCCAGTTGATAAAATCAACCAGTCTTTTGGGATCTTTAGCCTGTGACCCCACTGCTATAATACTGCCCTGATTTCCACAGGGAGAGCAGCCATAAGAATAAATCTGCATATCCCTGACCGGCGCCATCATGAATCCCTTTCCCTGTTCCATGTTGACGCCAGAGTTGTACGCCGGCTGGCACATCCACGGCCACGGGGAAAACAGCACCTGCCCCTGCCTGTACTTTTCAAAGCACCTGTCATAGTTCTGATTGATGGATTCCGGATCGAGCAGCCCCATCTGGTTTGCCTCGAAATAAAACTTCAGCATCCGAACATATAAGGAAGCATCATCAATAATACTCTGGTAGTCTGAACCGTCCGCCTTGGCAAGCACGACACCATACTCATCATAACCATACATACAACATGGCTGTTTTACAGCATTCATCATATTGTCATCCCATTCCCGAAACAGGGAAAATCCATATACCTTTTCACCATTTTCGGCGCTTGGGCATAGTTTCTGCATTTCTTTTAGCAGGGGCAGTAGATCTTCCAGCGTATCCAATGCCGGATACCCCAGTTCCTTATACAAATCCCAGCGGATATAAGGACCATACATCGGCTCATTTCCTTCGCTCGGCACATCCGGTGCATTGGTGGATACCTGCGATGGAATCGCATAAATGCCGCCCTGCGGTATCTTATCATTGAGATTTTCTATTGCATCCCTGTACTTAAAGATTTCCTTCCCGCGCAGATCCTTCTCCATATTATAAAGGAGCCCTGAAGCCACCATATTTTCCAGCTCGCCATTGGAGCCTCCGCACACAATCAGATCACCAAGATTTCCAGCCGCTGACCGCACTTCGAAAAGCCGGTCTCCGCCGCCGGAAACATTGGGTGTTATAATGTTAAGTTCCATATTGAACTTCTTTTTGACAACCTCGCCAAACCAGCCTGACTGCACCCCTTGGTAGTTCGCAAACAAGTCCAGCACATCCACCACGATAAACTCTTTATACGGACATCCATCGTCCGCTTTTCTGCCTCCTGAACAGCCTGTCAGGGTTATACAGCATATAAGTACCATCATAAGCGATACCTGCCTGCGAAAATTCCTACTCTTCATTTCCTGTTTCCCTTCCGCCAAATAGTAAATCCAAACAATGTATTCACAACCTCAAAAGAATCCCCCGCATTATACTGATATATTGATCATATCATATTCCGTCCAAAAGAAAATGAGATTATTAAAGTTTTTTCATGGTACTTATTTGACATCGGGAGGATTGTTTAAACGGCCTGCGTCATGTATAATAAGAGTGAAGAAATTTTCTAAGCCTGCCAAAAACGCAGACTGAGAAACGCTAAAGCTTCACAGATTGTCTGTGCCGCAGAGGCGGCATGGCTGGAAGTGTGAAATCATTACACAGGAGGTCTCCAGATGGAAACTTTGTTTATAGCAGATGATGAAAAAAATATACGAGACGGTTTAAAGTGTATCCTGGAATGGGAAACGCTTGGATTTGCGCTGTGCGGCGAAGCGGCAAACGGCGAGGAGGCGCTCTCTGGTATCCTCCAAAAAAATCCAAGTCTTGTTCTTCTGGATATCCGCATGCCAAAGCTCACCGGCATTGATATTGTCAGAATTGCACGCGAACAGGGCTATACCGGCAGATTTATCATATTGAGCGGATACTCAGACTTTTCCTACGCACAGGCAGCCATCCGCTATGGCGTGGAGTACTATCTGACCAAACCCATCGACGAGGATGAATTACTTGAAGCCATCCATTCCATCAAAAAAGCCATGGAACAAGCGCGTCAGGCATCGGACAATATCGCGCTCTACCGCGAAAAAGCCAAAGATGTCATCCTTCATGAACTCATTACCGGCACGTGGAAAACAGACGGCAGCACGGGTCTGTCTTCTGCCGACTTTCAGAGCATGGGACTTTGGGCCGAGATTTATCAAGTCGTAATTTGTGAACAGTTTGGTCCCATGCCCGCATATAAAAACTATCACTTTGCAGAGCTGTTAAATATCACAAACAACAACAACCATTCCTTCGAACACGTTTCAGAATACGGCAGGGAAATAATCCTCCTAAAAGGCGCCTTTGCACTCAGACGGTTTGAGGACTTTCTAAATCACTACGAGAAAGCGGACCTTCAAAAAGGCAGTCCTTTGGACTCGCTTTTTCTTGCATATGGACACCCTGTCAAAAACCCTGATGAGATTTATCTTTCTTATGAGGAAGCGGCTGCGCTCACCAGACGTCGATTTTTCTGTACACAGGGGCAGCATACGCTAGGCTATCAGGAACTTCCTGTCATGTTCGCACACAACAACACAGTCAGTGATCTTGAGCTCAATAAATTTTGCAGTGATCTGACAAATTATTTGCAGGCAAACAACCGCAAGCAGGTCGCTTCCACGCTTTTTTCGCTGGAAGAATATCTGTACAATGTTGATAACTCGATTGATTCGGTCAAGCTTTTTCTCACGGATTTGTTCCTGCAGCTAAAAGAATGTATCAACAAAATTTATAACAGCTCACGGATTTCGTTTCCCACGAATTCTGCAATCATCGACTATATTGGCAGCTGTAACTACCTGTATGAGATCATCCTGTATATTTCCGGTCAGGTCAAGTCTGTTATGGACAGCAACGACAATTCCACAAGGGATTCTATACTGGAGGACATTCTTTATTACATTGACAACAATTACAATAAAAACATCAAGCTTGAGACGATAGCTCCGCTTTTTGGCTACAACAGCGCCTACCTCGGCAAACTTTTCACAAAGGCAATCGGAGAAAACTTTAACTCCTACGTGGACCATCGGCGCATCGAACATTCCAAGAAACTGCTTGAACGTCAGAACATCAAGGTCTATGAAGTCTCAGAACAGGTAGGCTACAAAAATGTGGACTATTTTCACAAAAAGTTTAAGAAATATGTCGGCATCAGCCCTGCAGAGTACCGCAGACAATTGTCATTGGACGATTCGGAATAACCATACAAAAAACGGCAGACCGCAAAATCTGCCGTTTTTTGTATAATTTTTCTTTCAACTACTGTGTCAGCGCAACCTTCTCAGCAATAATTTCATTTAGCATTGCCTCTGCGTCAGACATTCCAGTCGCTTCAAGCTCTGCGAGCATAGCATCATAACTATCATCAAAATCTGCCTCGCTTCCGATCACACACTCAATCAGCTTGGACCATGCCACCTCGTCGAGCTGGTTTCCAATCTCATCAAACTCTGTCGGTTTTGCAAGCGCCCAAAGAGGCGGATACGGAGGCACTTCAAACTCACTTGCCTGCGGAAATACGTCTACCAGCAGTTCCACGCCCCATTTTTCCACTGCTGCCCGTTCTTCCTCATTGTACTCCCCAATCACGGAGGATTTGCTTGTTGTCGTATAGGTACTTCCTGTCGGATCTGTGATACCATCACCGTATGAAGGGAACGGATAGTTATGGAAACCTACGCCTGTATTCTTTTGATAATCTTTATCATTTTGAGATGCTTCAATCTCTTCATCGGTGCGGAAACGATGCCCGCTCTCGTCAACAAAATAATTTACGTCCTCAATCCCCCATTTGTTCAAAACCTGTCCTTCATCAGAACAGAGAAAATCTATAAACTGAATTGCCTTTACAGGGTCCGCACAAGTAGAGGAAATGGCAACGCCTGTGCCGGTTGTCAGTCCTTGATACATCAGAACCGGGCACTTCGTATCTTTATCCATTGTAAGCGGCAGTCCGCAGTATGTAGCGCCAAGTTTTCCGTCCGCTTTCAGTACCTTTTCACCATCCTGATAATCCCAGTCTTTATCAAACAGGGCTACAACGCGCCCGGAAGCAATCTTTGCAATATAATCTTCATGGGTCTGTGTCGCGAACTCAGGGTCCAGGATTCCCTCATTATACATACGGCACAGCCAGCGAAAATATTCTCTCTCTTTTTCGGAGCGGAATTTGTACATGGATTGGTTGTTCTCGTCCACAATCCACTGTCCGTTGTCAGGCGCGCCATCTGCGATCGCACCTGCGGGATTTCCCAGCGTAATCATCCAGTGCCAGTCGGCAGTTGACAAGGTGATGCCGATTCTGTCAAGACCGTCCTCCGTCTTTGGACTGGCTGCTATGTACTCCTTGATCATGGTCTCAAATTCGTCAAGCGTCTCAGGAATCTTGTAATCATTTGCCTTCATCACATCCCACTGAATCTGTGCAGAGCCGCAGTCTTTGTACTTCTCCCCGCCCACTGTATAAGCGGACAATTGATAAATCGACGGATCCTCTGCCGACTGCCTTAACTTGTCAAATTCATCCCCGTAGAGTTTCTTGATATTCGGACCATACTGCTCAATCAGGTCTGACATATCAATCAATGCCTCTGCCTCAATCAGGTTATTCGCTGAGCCTTTCGCAAAGATAATATCAGGGTATTTCTGTTCTGCGATCATCAGGGCAACCGCCTCGCTCTGATCATTGCCGCCAATCGGATAAGTCGTCTTTAACTTCACGCCCGTCTTTTCCGTGATGGCTTGTGCTACAGGATCTGTCCAGGGATCCTCCTGATTGCCATCCGCATTGAAGAAGGTTAGTTCAATGACTTCCCCATTGTTTGACGACGCATTTCCTGTGTCACCTGCTCCCTCTGTCGTGCCCGATGTTGATACCGTGTTTCCTGTGTCTGTGTTTGTTGACGAAGGCGTGCTGTTATTTCCGCAGCCGCCAAGGATGCCTGCCAGCATTGTCACTGTCAACAGCACTGCGCCCATTTTCCTTTTTCTCATACTTGTTCTCCCTTCATATTTTATTATATTTTTGATAAAAAAAT
>CAMWJQ010000198.1 GCA_947174615.1 uncultured Lachnospiraceae bacterium | reverse complement strand
GTATTTAGCCCTTCATCAACTTCGAAAATCACACTTCCGCCATTGCCGCCATCGCCGCCATCAGGACCGCCGTTTGGTACGTATTTTTCACGCCGGAAGGATACATGCCCGTCTCCTCCTTTGCCGCTTCTGATATATATTTTGGCTCTATCTGCAAACATTTATTTCAACCTTTCTTTTCTGACAATCATATGCAAAAAGCTTCAGGTGAAACCTGAAGCCTTAGTAAATCCGTAAGTATGACTCTATTTCTCTTCTACAGGATAAACAGAAGCCTGCTTTCTATCTCTTCCTTTTCTTTCGAATCTGAGTACACCGTCAATCAACGCAAACAATGTATCATCTCCGCCGATCCCAACATTTACGCCCGGATGAATCTTTGTGCCGCGCTGTCTATATAAAATGTTGCCTGCCTTTACGAACTGACCATCTGCTCTTTTTGCACCTAATCTTTTAGATTCGGAATCTCTGCCGTTCTTTGTAGAACCAACTCCCTTTTTATGAGCAAAAAACTGAAGATTTAACTTCATCATGGTATTACACCTCCTTGATTATGAGTTCGAAAAATTGTTTTTCTTGAAGAAAAAATCTTTTTCGTTTACCGTAGTTCTTTTCGATTTCTTTTAAACCCATTACCAAAGAATCCATTAAAAGCTTTGTCTTGTCATTGATTTCATCGGGAAACTGACATTCAATATATCCTTCACTCTCATCACTCTCTGTAATCATATGCTCATTTGCCAGCACTTCGATGGCATTGAGCGTATTGATAACCAGGATGGAAATAGAAGCACATACGATATCTTTTCCAGACCGTCCAAAGCCTGCATGTCCCATACAGGTAAATCCTTTATAAGTATCTTTGGATTTAAAAATTACAATCGTAGTCATAATATTTCACTAACAACATCTATTAAGCGTTGATCTTATCAATCTTAACCTGTGTGTATGCTTGTCTATGACCGTTTTTCTTGTGATAGCCTGTTTTTCTCTTGTACTTGTAAACGATGACTTTTCTGCTTCTTCCCTGCTCTAACACTGTAGCAGAAACAGTTGCATTTGCGACGTCAGCGCCTACCTTGAGAGAATCATTGCTAACAGCAATAACATTGTCAAAAGTTACAGTGTTTCCAGCTTCTGCATCAAGCTTTTCTACCTTGATCACATCTCCTTCGGAAACCTTGTACTGCTTTCCACCTGTTGCAATAATTGCGTACATATTGCACCTCCTAAAAAATTACTCGCTAATTTTGGTGGTATCATAGATACACTTGAACCTAGTTATGCGGCATACTCGTATATAATAGCATTGTTGGGAGCACTTGTCAATGTTTTTCAGAAACTAATTTGAAATCTAATTTCAAATCTGAACTATCATGAATCAATATGAAACGAAAGTGAAAAGGATGTTCCTTTTTCGCAGACGATCTTGATTTTGTTCTGCCCTCTTTTCAAATTCAATGTGCACTGTTGTTCTGCAGATGATGTTGTGTCAGAGACATCGTTTTCTCCTGCATCACTGTCCTGTTCTGTCAGTGTGATACTGGTATTGTCGGGTTGTATTAAGATTAATTTTGCCTTACCGCTTGTCACTTGAAATGTATAATTCATCTGCATTGCTACATCTTCAGAAGTATTGTATTTCCAGATGACATCCATACCTGTCATTTTGTCACATGTCACAGTGGTGATTCCATCATGTACACGGCGACGATACTTTATTTTATTTGCAGAGTTCAGTTCACTGGCAATGAGCTTGTCATTCCCATAAACATAGGATGGCAGCAGGAAAGCCGCTAGCATAATTATTACAAATATAGCAGCATATACAAATAAACAGCATCCAATAATGATAGGCAGTTTCTTTTTCATGCTTTCATATCACCTCCTCCTAACATTTATAGAATTATGAGCTCTCTCCAAGCTGTTCCGCCAGTGACCTTGTTGTCTTTCTGCGCGTGATTTCCACGAGTCCGAGCGCGGTGAGATCTACAACTGTCGTCTGAATGTGGTCCTTTTTTGCCAACCCCCTCAATTCCTGCAACAGTGCATCTATATAGCACTGTTCTTCCATATTGATAAAGTCGATTAAAATCATACCTGTCAGATTTCGAAGCCGCATCTGGCGCATGATTTCTTTTGCGGCTTCGAGATTAATCCGATAAATATATTCCGCAGTTTCTTTCTTTGTGGTGTTTTTCCCGGAATTAACATCTATGACATACATGGCTTCTGTTTTTTCTATGACAAGATAAGCACCGGATTTAAGCCACACCTTTTTTGAGAGCAGCTCTGATAAGTGTGTTTCTACGCGGTATAGCTTTTGTAACGGATAGGAAGCATCCTGATATAAAGAAATATTTGCAGACTGTTCTGGCATATAAAGAGCTACAAAGTCTTTCAGTTCATCGTAAAGCACATGATGATCTGTAATCACCTGCCGGCAGGCAGCGCCTTCGTCGCGCAGCTTTGTCAGATATAAAGGCGGCGACTGCCAAATGCGGCTGAAACATGTCCGGTGAATACCTTCTTGAATCAATACAATCATTCGCTGGTTTAGATATAGAATTTCCTCTTTGACGGGCTGCAAGAGGTCAGCAGATTGCTCGGTTTCTGATGGCGGCTGTAGTAGCGATGCCGCATTCGTGCGGATCACAACGCCATAATCAATCTCCTGCGGAATGGCAGCCCGAAGCTGTTCCCTCTCTATTTTGGAGCACTTTTTGGAGACGCCTTTGTAGGTATTGGCGTAGGAAATCACACTGTATCTGCCAGCTAGAGACAAGTTCATGGTAAATACAGGTTCTTTTGTCCGCACGGCTTCTTTTTCTAATTGAACAAGGATCTCATCCCCCGCTAAGATCCTTCCGTCATATCTACGGTTTGTCATGACAGGTGTGTAGTCTGCATGAATGGGCAGATACCCCTTTTTATTGGGCGCATAGAGAATAAATGCCGCCTGAATCTGTTTCGAGACATTGAGTACTTTTGCTACAAAGATATCGCCTATGGTTACATGCTCATTACATTGGTCATAGGATGTAAAATTTATTGATTCCATCTTGTTCGTTCTGGAATCAAGAGAAAATGAAAGAACTCCCTTGTTGTTACGATAACAGTATTCTGTAATAATATAGCGCATATCACTCATCAGTATTCACTCCCAACTGCCCCAAGCGGTATGAGCGAAACAGCATCTGGGGTACCACAATTGGTATAGGTTTCCTCCCTTGTAATTAACAATCCAAACTCGTCAAATATTTGCTGGTTTCGCTCATATAAGGCTCTGACCACAAGGGATGGCTTTATATTGTTTGCACTGCTCGCATCGACAGTCAGTATAATCACGGGATTTTCTTCAAGAAAACTACACTCATATATAAAGGGTTTGATATCAAATGTAGTTTCGCTTTTTTTAGTCTTTTTCGTCACAATTATTTTGTTTTGACTGATAAAGTCATTGATCACCGATTGTGTCAAAAAAACTGGTCGGTACGCTTCCCGAAAGGCGATCGTGTAACGTGCTGCCGCGACACTTGCCATTGCATTTCCGGCATTGTCTGGGAGGAGGCGCGCTTCGAGAACTTGAATTCCATCAACCATTTGAGCATTAAGTGCATCGACCAACTCCTTTGCACTTGTCAGTGAATGCACTTCAATATCCATATATTCACCGTTGCTCTCAAGCCCTACACCAAGCGGCGCGGCAAAGGACATGATCTGATGCGGACTAAAGCCTGTCGAATAGGCAATATCAATCCCGGCACGGCGTATCGCCTTTTGAAAATACCGCATTACATCGAGATGCCCTATAAACCGAAGTACACCATGTTTTGAAAATTTTACTCTTAATTTCACAAAGAACCTCCTTGATCCGGTATTATTGGCATGAGCGCTCTGTGATGCATATGCCGCAGTGATATCTGGCGGCGCCACAGGCATTGCACTGTTGTTGGCAGTTTGGTGTTATCTGTTCTTCCAATGCGTGCTGCCATTCTTTCTTTAAATATTCCTTCGATATACCACAGTCGATAAAATCCCACGGGAAGATTTCATCCAGGCTGCGCTCCCGTGTTGTATAAAAATCAGTATTAATACCACACTCTTCAAAAGTTTCTTCCCATACATCGTGCTTGTAATATTCGCCCCAAGCATCAAAGATACAGCCCTTTTGATATGCCTTTAAAATTGGTTTACTCAAACGTCTGTCACCGCGGGCTAAGATTCCCTCCATGACACTTGCGTCCGCTTCATGCCAGTTATATTTGATACTCTTTTGATTGAGCTGCTCTGAGATCGCTCTCCGTGTCATATATGCTTTCTCTAAAAACTGCTCTTTGGTACACTGGGACGCCCACTGAAACGGTGTAAAGGGTTTGGGGATAAAGAAAGAGGTACTGGCAACAATCTGTACCTTGCCATTTCTTTTTTCCTTTGGCACTGTGTCATAAAAAGCAACGGCAATCTTATTTGAAAGCTCTGCAATACCACGAATGTCCTCATCTGTCTCTGTGGGCAGTCCAAGCATAAAATAGAGCTTGACCCGGTTCCAGCCGCCCTCAAATGCCAAGGTGGCGCCTTTTAAGATGACCTCTTCTGTCAATCCCTTGTTGATCACATTTCTCAAACGCTGGCTTCCTGCCTCCGGCGCAAAAGTCAGGCTGCTTTTTCTGACATCCTGAACCTTTTCCATGACGTCAAGAGAAAATGCATCAATGCGAAGGGAAGGTAGCGAAATATTGACCTTCTTTTCCTTACATTTGTCAATCAAGAAGGTGACAAGTTCCTCAAGGTGTGAATAATCGCTAGAGCTCAAAGAGCTGAGTGAAATCTCATCATAGCCCGTATTATCAAGCATTTTTATCGCGTAGTTTTTAAGCATCTCCACGTCGCGTTCCCGCACAGGACGATAGAGCTGTCCCGCCTGACAAAAACGGCATCCCCGGATACAGCCTCGCTGAATTTCAAGCACGACTCTATCCTGTGTACACTTGATAAAAGGCACAACCGGTTTCTCGGGATAATACGTATTGGACACATCCGTGACAATCTCCTTTAAGATGGTTCTGGGAATGTCTGCGCGCGTTGGATGAAAAGATTGAATCGTACCATCTTCGTGATAAACCACTTCATAAAACTGCGGAACATACATTCCGGGTAATTTGGCTGCTTCTGCAAGAAACGATTCTCTGGACATCCCTGTATCACGGCACTTCTTGTACAAATCCAACAGTGCGCGGTACTGTGTCTCTCCCTCTCCAATATAAAAGATATCAAAAAATTCTGCAATGGGTTCTGGATTGGAACTGCATGGTCCCCCGCCAATGACAATCGGATGCGCCCATGTCCTCTCTGTGGCAATCAGGGGAATCTGTGATAAATCCAGGATTTGCAGAATATTGGTATAACACATTTCATACTGAATCGTAATGCCCAAAAAGTCAAACTCTTTAATCGGTTCCTGCGATTCCAGTGCAAACAGCGGTATTTTTTTCTCGCGCATGACAGCGTCTAAATCCGGCCACGGAGAATAGACACGCTCACACCACGTATCCTCAAACCGATTCAGCATATCATAGAGAATCTGGATTCCTAGGTGCGACATCCCAATCTCATAGACATCTGGAAAACACATGGCAAACCTGACAGAAATGTCAGGTTTGCTTTTGATTACACTGTTTACCTCGTTTCCTATATAGCGTGCAGGTTTTTCAACCTTCATTAATATTTCATCACTTAATGCTAATTTTCTCATATTTTACCTATCCTACTGTGGAAGCTGCACAATCTCTGGCTGTGGCAGCATTTTGCCGTCAACATCAAATATGTATGGGATTCCGTCAATCTCAACAATGCCCGTCTGCATAGTGCCGTTTATGTCGAAGTAGTACATGTTTCCGTTAATTGTTGTCAGACCAACTGCCATATGTCCGTCTGCTTCATAATATTTTGCAGAGACACCATCGTTGAACCATCCTGTATACATCGTGCCGTCGGCTGCAAAGAGGTATGAAAGACCGTTTAATGTCACTGCACCTGTCATCATACGTCCAGCTTCATCAAAGAAATACGTTTTGCCCTCAATGGTCTGCCAGCCTGTCGATCTGTGTCCGTCTACCATTGACAGATAATAACTGT
Source organism: uncultured Lachnospiraceae bacterium (assembly GCA_947174615.1). Lineage (GTDB taxonomy): Bacteria > Bacillota > Clostridia > Lachnospirales > Lachnospiraceae > COE1. The sequence goes on along the minus strand of CAMWJQ010000198.1, from coordinate 1,223 downwards.
ACACACCATCATGGAACCAGCCGTATACCATGGAACCGTCCGCCGCAAAGAGGAACGTCTGATCGCCAATGGTCTGCCAGCCTGTCTGCATAATACCGTTTGCATCAAAATAGTAATATTGATTGTTGACGATATTCAGCCCTGTAAACATATGCCCATCTGTGGAGAAAAAGCGCTTTCCTTCGGGAAAATCAAGAAATCCTGTGTACATGGCGCCGTCCTGTGCAAAATAATAACACAGACCATTGAGATTCTGAAGTCCTGTGAGCATTTTTCCATCTGTGCCAAAACAGTACATTCCTAATCCAATCGGCGTAAATCCAACTGCCATCACGCCGTCAGGCTGCAGATAATACATACTCTCCTCTAACGGCAGCCAGCCAGTGACCATGCGTCCTGCCGGGTCGAGATAATACTTTGCGACGCCCAAATCAAGCCATCCGCGCTGCATTTTATAGTTGATGTAATAATACAGAAATCCTTTTCTGGGAACCCAGCCTGTGTTTACGATGCTTGTCGAGAAATCTTTGAGCGCATAATCCATATCGACATTTCCGTTAACACCGGGAACACTGCCCTTGCTGGTGTACTGCCATACCGCAGCATCCGGTATATCACAGGCAGCAGCCCACTGTGCTACCCATTTATCATAAAATACGGGACCAATCCGGTCTTTGTACCAGTTGGCGCTGGAATAAACCATCGGATAATATCCCGCTGCCTCAATCGTCGCGCAGAAGGTGTTTGCCATCAGAGACAGCATTTCAGGTGAGAGGGATTTATGGACATTATCCTCCACATCCCACACGACAGGATAAGATACTTGTACATTCTGAATTGCATTTAATACAAACTGCGCTTCCAGAGCTGCCTCCTGCACATTTTTTGCATAGGAATAGATATAGACGCCTGTCTTGATGCCTGCCTGCTGTGCGGCAAGCATATTGTAATAAAAATATTCGTCAATGCGTTTGAGCGTATTTCCAACCCGGATAACGGCAAATGTCACACCGCTCTGTGCCACTGCCTGCCAGTTAATCGGTCCCTGCCATTTCGAGACATCAATCCCCCGTTCTACAACTGCCGCTTCGGAGGTCTTTGCCGGAACGCTGCAAAGCATACATACCGCAAGCAGCGTGCAGAGAAAACGTGTCACTTTTTTCATTTATAAACTCCCTTTCGTCGAAAGTACATCTTTGATGCGCGCGTCCATTGTTACTGCG
>CAMWJQ010000197.1 GCA_947174615.1 uncultured Lachnospiraceae bacterium | reverse complement strand
CTGCTCAGTTCCGACTCCATGCCGTTCTCCCTCAGCCAGATAAAAATTGGTCACTGCCGGGGTCTGTGTTACCACCATTTCATTGTCTATATATTCGACCACAACGCTTTTTCCGCCAGAGTCCGCTATGGCAAAATGAACCATCATCCCCATAGAGGCATGCATATCATACTGTTCCAGCAGATCAAGCGCCTCGTCCACAGTCGCCGCCTTGTCAAGCACCAGCCGGATTGCCGTTGTTGTGGTAATATCCGGCTTATCTGTATTCTGGTCAATGGCAGCAGAATCCTGTATCATATTGACCGATACGGCAAGTCCTTTCTCATTCATGCCGTCCAGCGGAGCATATAACGCTGCTATCGTTTTTATTTCATCCGCTTTTAATGCTAGACCTGCCACACCGCCTGCTCCCTGACGGATAAAATCCATATTGACTGTGGAAATGGATGCATAAGCATTTTCCGGATAGGACATAACAACCATCGCTTCACAGGAATTCCAGTCGAAGTTCCGACCAAAAAAAACTTCACCATCTGCATTCTTTACCGCAATCGTACTGCATCCAAATATCTCGCCCATAAATCCCAAGTCCAGATCTCCCAGCATATTTTGCGTTAAAAATTCGATTACTTCCCCATCCGAAGCTGCTCCGCCGCTGGAAAGAAATTCATCAAAACCGTAGCCGCCCTCATACCTCACAGCAGAAAAACCATCCTCCAATTCCATAATTTTCTCTGTAGGTACAATATCCATCACAGCTGCATTCCTTTCATCATCAGTCACATCCCTGTTTTCTATCGTTTGGCTGTTCTGGAATGACGGAATCCCATTACAGCCCGCCAACATGTATATCATACACATAGTAAAAATGGAAATTATCTTTTTTCGCATCACGAAACCTCCTATCTTTCTTTCAAGTATAGTAAACCCAAACAGCAATAGCAAATACTTATATATAATTCATTTGCATAATTGAAACCTATTTATATATGTGCTATACTGAATAAAAAATCGTCGCTCGGCAGCGACGATTTTGAATGGTTTAAACTATCGCAATTTCCAATAGAATAAAAAACAATAAGGAAGGATGAAAAAACATATGGAACTGCGTGTACTCCAGTATTTTCTTGCCATAGCGAGGGAACAGAGCATCGTAAGAGCGGCGGAATCCCTGCATCTTTCACAGCCCACGCTTTCTACGCAGATAAAAGCAATGGAAGAAGAATTAGGAAAGCAGCTTTTAATCCGGGGAACAAAGGGTTCCAGAAAAGTAACCCTTACAGAAGAAGGCATGATCCTTCGGAAACGTGCAGAAGAAATCCTGAATCTGGTACAGAAAACAGAACGGGAAATCTCCCTCTCTGATCAGGTCATCGTCGGTGATGTTTATATCGGAACCGGCGAAACCGACGCTGTCCGCTTTATTGCCAAAGCAGCACGGGAACTTTATCAGACCTATCCCGGTATTCACTATCATATTTCCAGTGGAAACGCACAATTTGTAATAGAACAATTAGACAAGGGGCTGATTGATTTTGGAATCGTCTTCGGTCCCGTAGACCATGCGAAATACAACTTCTATGAAATGCCCTATAAGGATATATGGGGCGTATTGATGCGGCAGGATTCCCCGCTTGCTGCCAAAGAAGCAGTCTCTCCGGAGGATTTGTGGGATAAGCCCCTGATTTTATCACAGCAGGGAGATAACCGCGGGGCATTGACTGCCTGGATGCAAAAAGAAATATCGGAACTGGAAATCGTTGCAACCTATAATCTGCTCTTTAATGCCTCCCTGATGGTCGAAGAAGGATTGGGGTATGCAATCGGATTTGATAAGATCATCAATACTTCCGGCAACAGTAATCTTTGTTTTCGCCCTCTCACACCCAAAAGGGAGGCAGGCATGAGCATTATATGGAAAAAATATCAGGTATTTTCTAAAGCCTCCGAAAAGTTTATGCAGAAAATGAAAGAGCACTCCTTTGGATAATCCGATCCAGTATAGATGCCATTCCAGTCGATAAAGTTATAAACAGTCTGACTATCCAGCTTCCACGTTGTCATCTCCTGCTCCGGATTGTATATGTAATAGCCATCCGGCATATCTCCTTCAGTCAGGTTAAGTGCCTTTACTCTGTTGCCACGCATCCTGTTTCTACTTTTTTACATTCTTACTCATAATCAGCTTTTCCCCTGTTTTTATGTGTCATTTTCTGACATTGCATTTAATCTGTCTCCTCCGAAAAGGCAAAACCAACTCCTTCCGCCTTTCCTTTGTAAACCCGTTCAATTTGTACCCTTTGGAAGGCATATCTCTGATTATCCGGATAATCCCTTCTTCCTATTAACGCATAGCGCTGTCACCCCAACTACCAAAAAGATTACGGATAAAATCAGGGATACGACAATGCTCCAGCTCATACAGGAGATGCTAAATCCACAAATCCGATATAACTCATTTCCTGTATAAAAATGCCAGAAATTAGTCATTCTCACTGGCATAAAATTTGTGAACCAGTGGTTTACCGGATAAAGATATATCTGGTTAAAAATCACGAGCATCACTAGGAAGAGCGCTATGACAGAAGCACTAGCCAAAATATTCTTTAAAAGGATCGTAACAGTCAGCACCAGACTCACCATGAAAATCAGTACCACATACCCTCTAAACAGATTCCACACAAATTGCTGCAGGTAAGTAATATTGTAAAGTGAAAAAAATGTCCTTACATTGCTTTGAATTGGCTGGTTTGCTCCGTCAAAACCAAAAGGCAGCATCACGACGACAAAATAAATCGACATACTGCATACATAAAGAACGGTTGATGTCAAATAAGCCGCTGTAATCCTCGCCCTATCCAACTGCCTTTTTCCGTATCTGCTGGAACGTACTAGCTCTTCCATCTGCACCGCAGGATCATGTCCAAACAGCGGCAATACCAGAACTGCTATAATGATAACGATTAAGAAAACAAAGTTCCCCATCTTTTCCGCTAACACTTTCCACCCTTCGGCATACTCCATGGATAAAACGGACAGTGATTCCGCCCTATCCATAAAATCCGCTATTTCTTCATTCGTATAACCCACTTTGGCGTCCAGCACGAGATTTTCATGAATCATTTCTTCCCTTATCTGAAAAAAACGATCCATATCATTATCAGATAACTCCTCTAAGGTTTTTCTTTCATAATTGCTAGATATCAATTCCATGATATTCTCACCATTAAGATAGCCATATATGTCAGCATCTTCTCGCAGGATTTCCATACATTCCTTATCCAGACAAATTCCCCTGGAATCGCTTCTGGCTTCTGACAGGTTATCCTTCCAAGTGACCGCAATTCCCTGTGCGTTGCGCACATTATATCTATCCAAATTTCTTTGGCTGTCATAAATGGAGACAACAAGAACAAATACCAGAAATCCAAAAAGGATTATTCTGTTTGTTATCCGCTTGCACTCTACTATTGTAATCTTCATCACATCACCACCGTCAGTTTATATGATATTTTTTATAAGACAGCCTTGTATCGATATATAATATCGCCACATATAATGCCGTCAAAATAAAGACAACGATAAAATAAGGCACTGCTGTATTTCCTATGAACATATAAATGTCAATCAAATAATCGCGTTCAAAATTCATTGGACTAAGAAATCCGCCTATGCTATACATATTTTTCGTGCGTGTAAGCATTGCTACTGCTATGACAGAAAGGATTGCTGCCAGTTTCATATTTTTCGTCTTCATAGAAAGCAGCATAACAATATTCCCAACAACAAGAGCCCCGAGCAGACCACCAACAAACATAATGAGCAGTCCCATTCCAAATGTCATATTGTATAGACATGTAAACCACATCATTTGAGCCGACACATTCCAGCCATCCAAAGTACCGATCAATCCATTTACGACCAACTGTGTCGCAAGATAGATCAAATACACGCTTGCTATAAACAAATTTCCGGCAATCCACCGTGCATTCAAATTCCTTTTCCTTCCATATTGGGAAGAAAGAGTAAGTTCTGTGACACCGCCGGCATTATCTTTTGAAAACAAACCTGCCAGACCGAATGCCAGAACAAAAAACACCAAGCTGTAATCCATAATATACCATGACCTGAGATTCGCTAATCCTTGATAATATCCCGTAAAAAAAGGTGTTTTTAAATTATCTGCCTTCTTATTAAGGACAAGCAGCTGTTCGTCTGTATACATATTCGTATACAGATTGTCGTCTTTTAAATGTTCTTTTACTGTTTCCTTATAAGTTGAGTAAAACATTTCCTCCGATTCAAGGAAATCATAATCCAAACCAATCTTATTATTTCCATTTGACATATACGACCCGTAATAAGCGTAGTTGATAAAATAATTAGGAACCATATACCTTGTCATGCCGCCTGTTCCTAAAAACCCTTTATGTTCTGCCAAATACGCTTTATCAAAACTGCTATTGTAACTGGTTATCAGGTTCTGTATATACTCCCCATCCATGACTCCCCCCAGTTGTTTAGATGCTTCTCTCAATGCCCCGTAAGATGCCAAACCCTCCACAATTTCTCCTCGGCTATCTATTGACCGATACTGAAGGTTCAGATATATGAGCAGATGCAACACCACCATAACACACATGGCACTGACCGCCACGCTAGTTATTTTATTCCATAGCTTTCGATATTCCATCCATATTTGTTTTTTCATTTTACCGCTCCTATCACTCTATTCCATTTTGTAACTGCTTCCATGATGCAGCACTTTCCAATCAGAACCCTTTTTTTCCCTGACAAGAATCAGATACTGCCAGTTTCCATTGTCGTTATATTCACAGAGGAATATATTGTCAGCATCATATCCGTCCGCTACTCCTTTATCTTCATCTTCATAGATAGCTGTCATTCTTGGATCGATACATGCCCATACATCTCCATCCAAATTCAGCGTATTTTTCATATAAGCGCCTGCTGCTTTAAACGCCTCATTCAATTCTCTGGAGTCAAATCTGGATGTGTAGCTACTGCCGTCTCCAACATCATAATTATAATTCTCCTCATTCGGAAGTTGCACCATCGTATAATTCCCAAGAGAAGAAGTTCCTTGCTCTCTCTCAGCTCGATAAGCAGCCAGTTCCTTCTCAATATCATCCGTGGACTCCGCAGATTGGGGCTGACCATTTGCTTCCGTCTGATCGTCCTTAGTATTTGCCTGACTTTCCTGTTTGTCCTTCATATTCGCCTGACTTTCCTGCCCCTCCTCAATATTCGTCTGATTTTCCTTCTCCCCTGCATTCTGTTCAGCATCTTCCATTTCTATAGAAATCATGCTGCTTATTTCCTCATCTGCATTATTATCACCTGAACCACATCCTGTCATAAGAGCCAAAACAAGCATTCCTGCCGCCATTAACTTTATCTGATTTTTTCTCATATCATTCCACTCCTTTTGTTTTTCATTAGCATATATAGTAATCTTCCAAAGTAGGCACTACAGACCTACACTCTATATTCGGAATTTGATTTCCCACAAAACGAACTTGAACATCCTTTCCCACTTGCTTGATATGAACGACCGCCCGCTCTGCGCTTACAGCATTCACCATATCCTGCCTAACGGTTGTTTCCCATACCTTACCCGCTACTTCTTCTACAAGTTGGTCTATATTGCCAGTCGCAGTAATCTTCCCCTTCCGTATTACAATTAATTGATTTGCAATAGCTTCTATATCTGACACAATATGCGTTGACAGCAGGATTATTTTCTCTTTTGCCATGTTGCTTAGTATATTTGAAAACCTTATCCGCTCTTTTGGATCAAGCCCTGCTGTTGGCTCATCTAAAATCAGGATTTCAGGATCATTCAATATCGCCTGCGCAATACCAATCCTTCTTTTCATTCCTCCGGAAAAAGTCCTCACTTTCTTGTTTGCAACATCAGACAAATTGACAAATTCCAGCACTTCTGATATTTTTAGTTTCAATTTGTCTTCAGGTATTCCTTTCAACATACCCATATAAGACAGAAAATCTGTTGCCGTAAAACTTGGATATATGCTGTAATCCTGCGGCATATATCCAATCAAACTACGGTAATCCTCATCCATCTCAGCAATGCTTTTTCCGCTATACAAAATACTACCGCTGGTGGGAAAATCTACCGTGGTGAGAATCCTCATGAGCGTACTTTTCCCTGCGCCATTTTCACCTAAGAATCCATACACTCCTTGTTCCAGCCTAAAGTTAACATCCTTTAGCGCTTCTTTTTTTCGGTAGGTCTTGCATAGATGCTCTACCTGCAATTCCATCCTTGACTCCATTTCTTTACCTCCACATTATATTTCCCACCAAAAACACTCAGATAGGATATTTACATTCTATCTGAGTGTTGTGACTTACTTTCAGTAAAGTTGTGTCAAAGATGCAAAATAGTTGTGTTATAGTTGTAATTTTTTCTACTTTATCAGTAACTGATAGGCAGTATATTTATAACTCTTATCAAATCCGATTGACATATTGTATGAATGCTTCTGTGCACATAACCGGCTTTCTTTTATTGCAATCTGAGTTCCGGTTTCGTCAGAATCAATTCCAATAGAATCATCATCCGATACCTGCAAACCTGCCAATTCCACAAAAAGCCGCAGCCTGTCATCAGGCAGTATTTGGGGCAGCTCCTCATATAGCGAGATTTCTGCCCCCCATACTTTTCCTGTGACAGCATTTAAGTATAGTATCGCACTCATGGACTGATTGGAATACGTCACTGTCCAAAAACTAAAATATGCCTCCAGCCGCTCTGCGGCATCTTCTCTCTGCCTGCCAACACCTAACTTCGCACTTACAGAAAAAGATACCGCATCCATTTCTTCTCCCAGTTTCATTTCAGACAACCATTTTTCTCCATTTTCTATCGCCTCCTCCATAGAAATCTGTCCGATAACTGGTTCATGTATAATTTCTCCTTCCCGGCTATTCCAATAAACTATTGCTTCCTCCGTCTGCTCTACAGTCAATGTATCTCGTTCCTGATGCGTAGTATCCGATGCAGGTTCTCCATTACTTTCCAAATCTATCCATGACCGGACAGGAGTTTCCACCAAGACTCTGCCCCTCTCTGTCAAAAGCTGTCCTTCCCTTACCCGTATAATAAAATTCATGCCTGCCATACTGCCAAAAATAAAAGCAATAGCAAGAAACAATGTAAGGATAGTATATTTATAACTCTTATTCATCCTTTTTTCCCTCCTGCTGGTTAAATGTAATGCTGATTACCGTTCCCGTCTTACCATCGCTCTCAATCTTCATCTTTGCTTTATGGATTTCTGCTATCTTTGACACCAAAGCCATTCCAAGCCCCGCCCCATGCAGCTTTGACGCATAAAAATTTAATATAAAAAAACCTCCCATTTTATGGGAA
>CAMWJQ010000196.1 GCA_947174615.1 uncultured Lachnospiraceae bacterium | reverse complement strand
TTGCGGATTGCTTTTTTATCAGCGTCCGAAAGGACTGGCTTTGACGGCATAGTTTTTCGTCTCCTTTTCATAGAATTTTATTTGCGAATATTCGCAACATATATTCGCAAATAAAATGATAGCATGATTCATAGTTGTTGTCAAGTAGGGGAGCTTCACTGTACCAATTGCTGTTTAGATGGAATATGCTGTATAAAAATAACTATATATTTTCTGCTGCATTTGCTATAATATATGTGTAATTTGGGTTGTCAAAATGCGATAAACTATCAGAGGAGTCTTATGACAAAGAAAAAATGTAAGCATGATGCGATAAACTATCGGAGGAGTCCCATGACAAAGAAAAAATTTAAGCATGACATGCAGTGCGGACTGGGCAGCTGTGTGGCAGCGTTAAAAAAGATGGAGGACGCGGAGAAGGAATTATTTCGACCGCTGGTCTTGTGGGGATGTTCCCGCGATATGGCTTATAATGCCCAGAGTGAGGGATGCAGGAGTTTTTACCTGTATGAACTGATACAGGAATTTTCTGATATCACACCGTTTCTGGATGTGATAGAGAAACGCTTATTTCATGGTATGCACTCGACTGGGTGGGAGTTTGCACAGGACTGTACGCTGCTGGCATATTTTGTGTCTGACGGAAATAAGCGGGCTTGGAAAATATTGACAGTATGCTATCAGGCATTGCTGAAAATTTTGTCAGAGAAGCGGAGAAGAGGGCGGTATGGCATACTTCCAGAGCGGGACAATTTCGAGCATATGTGTGTTGCGCTGGTATCTTCGTGTTTTGATGACAGGGAGCGGAGCATTCAGGTTTATAAAAAAATTGTCAGAGACTTAGGGGTCTTAATTGAAAGGAATATGCTGTACGATTATGATGATTTTGAGTGGTTTCAGGCATCCAGTGGGGAAAAACTGGGAAAAAGGACAGTGCAAAGGCTGCTGCATCGCACAGATGCCGACGAGAACACGCAAAACTATGCGCGTTTTAGAGAGGAGCGTCTCAAAACAAGGGAATCGGAGCATGAAAGAAAAAGAAGGTCAGATCCAGAGACGGCAGATGAAGTATACAGGCGGTTAAAAGATGGGGAGAAGGCAGGTCAGATGTGTTCGCTGATGCTGGGACGCACCTTTATGAAACAGAATAAGAAGCTGGAGGTTCTGAAACTGGCAGCATACTACAGAGATGAGTCCGATCCGGATGTCCGATACAATCTTTTGCGGCTGATTGCGAATAAAACCTGCGCGTGGGCGCCAGCGCTGTCATGCCTGATTGCGGACACACAGTCAGAACATTCTGAACTTTCCGAGTGGACTTTTACGGCTTTGGGTTACAGAAAGGATGCGAAAGTAAGGGACTATGCAATTGCGCTTTTGCGGAAAGGAGAACATACAGCGGATGCGGTATCCATGCTTGCCGCAAATTACGAGGCGGCGGACAGGGAGCTTTTCGTGGATGCAGTCAGACGGATACCAATTACTTATGAGGATGGTTACTGGCATTCGGCGTTTCATGATGTCATGGATTTGTTTTCTGCTTCGGGAAAAGATAAGCCTAAGGAGCTGCTGCTCTATATGTATCAAAATACACTGTGCTCTTATTGCAGGGAACATGTTGTCATGGAGATGGGGCGCAGGCGCATGCTGACGCGGGAGCTGCTGGAGGAGATGCAGTATGACAGCAATGATGATATCAGGAATTATGCGGGCAGGAAACTACAGAAGGAAAATAGTTGATAGGAAATTACAGAATAAGGAACTGTATATGGAAATTACAGATAGCGGGTCATTGGGAAATTTAAAGTTTTTTCTGGTAAAAGTAAGAAAATAGTAAGAAATAGTCAAGGGTTTTGAAAGGTACAGACGTTATAATGTTTTTTAGAAAGGAAGGGAATTTCTATGAAACATTTAACGATAACTGTACCTTGTTTTAATTCAGAGGATTATTTGGAGCGCTGTATGGACTCATTGGTCATCGGTGGGGAAAATGTGGAGATTATCATTGTTAATGACGGTTCGACAGACCGCACTGGGGAGATTGCAGAGCGGTATGCCAGGCAGTTTCCCGATATCGTGACTGTGGTGCACAAGGAGAACGGAGGGCACGGCTCCGGTGTCAATGCAGGGCTTGCACTTGCCACGGGAATGTATTTTAAGGTGGTGGATTCTGACGACTGGCTGGAGGAAAATGCATACAGAGCGCTTTTGAAAAAGATGGAAAGGTGGTGCGAGGGGGGATTTGGTCCGGACTTGTTGATTTGTGATTACACCTATAATCATCTGGAAGAAGGGACAGAGAAGACGATTCATTTTAAAAATGTTTTTCCGGAGGATAAGGTTTGTACATGGGACGAAATTGGCGTCTTTCGTCCAGCACAGTACTTGGTGATGCATGCGCTGGTTTATCGGACGGATATTCTGCGGAAATCCAGGGTGGTTCTGCCAGAGCATACATTTTATGTAGATAATTTGTTTGCATATTGTCCGCTGCCTTATGTGGAGACGCTTTACTATATGCATCAAAAATTGTATCAGTATTATCTGGGCAGAGAAGACCAGTCTGTCAATGAGAAGGTGCTGATTTCGCGGATTGAGCAGCAGATTAAGGTTACAAAGATGATTGCGGAGAGCGTGGATTTGCATGAGGTGAAAAGGCGTCATCCAAAGCTTGCCAGCTATATGTGCCGCAATGTCTCTATTATGATGGCGATTTCTTCGATTCATCTGCTGCTCAAGGGGGATGAGCAGGCGAGAACCAGACATTGTGAATTATGGTCGGATATGAAAAGGAGCAACCCAAGATTGTATTATAAACTGCGCTACACGAAGCTTAGTGGATTTACAAATCTTCCAGGAAAATTAGGAAAACTTGCCACGGTGGGCGGTTACAGGCTTGCGAGGAAGATTTATCAGTTTCAATAGTGCAAAGAGAATTTCCAGAAACTTAAAAAGCAGGATATTTCGAAATTCAGCAGAGGGAGAGTGGAGTATGTCACATATTTATATTGCATTTGTTGATACACCGGGATTTTTTGCGGCGTTGATACGGCGGTTTTTGAAACAGAGATATATCCATGTCGTACTTGGTTTTGACGCGGAGTTGAGAGAGGCTTACAGTGTGGGGCGGCGCAATCCTGCAGTTCCGGTATTTGCCGGATTTGAGAAGGAGGATAAGGGCAGGATTTTGCATACGTTTCCGACTGCGTTTTACCGGATTTGCGAATTGGATTGTACGGATGTGCAGAAAAAGGAGCTTTGGGAAAGAGTGCAGGAGGATTATCGAGATCGGTTTCGCATTCATTATGCAGTGCTTGGACTGCCTTTTACGATGATGAACATTCCTTTTTATATCAACAATCAGTATACTTGTTCCTCATATATCGCAAGAGTGCTGCAGGAAAATGGGGTTGTGAATTTTGAAAAACATTTTTCAGTGGTTACGCCGAAGGACTTTTATGTGTATAAGAATATGCGTGTGGTATATGAGGGGGAATTATCTCAAATTGTTGCAGGAATTTCGGACAGTCTTTCGGGGAGTATCCGCGACGGGAGTGTGTTGTATGAAAGATAGAACTGATATACGGTGCAATTATTCGGAAGTATCGGCGGCGGAGTATGCGAATTGGTTTAGGGACTGTGTATAGGGACTGTGTATAAGTTATTTTTGAGCAGTTCTTTATGATGTACACTATAGAGAGGAATATAGGAAGGAGTTTTCTGGTATGAAAAGCAGGAATCAGAAAGAGACGCGCAGGCTGATTGTCAATGTGGGGATTTTTGCCGCTGTCATGGCACTGACTTTCTGGAGTGTTTTTCGCGGGCAGAATTTTTCGGAGATTGCTGCGGCAGTCTGGCAGATGTCAGGAATTTATATGGCAGCGGCAGTCCTTTTGGCAGTTTTTTTCGTGGCAGCAGAGGGATGTATGATATGGTATTTGTTGCGGGGAATCGGGGAGCGGTCAACACTCCCGCGCTGTATTTCTTATTCGTTTATCGGGTTTTTCTTTTCGGGCATTACACCTTCGGCGACGGGTGGGCAGCCCGTACAGCTGTATTATATGCAGAGGGACGGCAATGCACTTTCAGCCTCCTCCGTCGTTTTGATGACAGTTGCTGTCATCTATAAATTCGTGCTTGTATTCATAGGAATTGGAATTTTATTGTTTTGGAGGAGACCATTAAGAACATACCTGAGGGGATACTATGGATTATATTTTCTGGGGCTGTTTCTGAATGTTGTGTTGGTGGTGGTTCTGCTGATAGTTATGTTTTCACAGGAAATTATCAGGAGCTGTTTTTACAGGATAGAGCGGCTGATGGTGCATATCCGTCTGTGGAAGAAAAGGGAGTCCAGAAGGGAGAAGGTGGAACTGTTTTTGTCTGGTTATCAGGAGACCGTTGATTTTCTGCGTAAACATAAAAGGCTGATTGGGGTGATGATAGCGGGGACGTTTGTGCAGCGGTGCAGTGTATTTTTGCTGACGGCTGTGGTGTATCGCGGGCTGGGGCTTTCCGGCGCGGCAATGCTGGACATTGTGCTGGTGCAGGCGGCTGTCTATATCGCGGTAGATATGCTTCCTGTCCCTGGGGCGCAGGGGATTACAGAGGCAATGTATCACCGTGTATTTCGTGATATTTTTGTCGGGAATGCACTTGTAGTATCTGTGTGCATCACAAGGGGAATCAGCTTTTATCTGGTGATGCTGATTGGGTTTGTGGTGTTTTGTGCGGCGGGGAGGAGGAGATTTTGACAAAAAGCCTCGCCGTAGCCCGCTACGCCTGCGATTGTCTTCTTTGCAGATGAACATTTATTCTGCGTCAAATTAACAAGTTATTTCTTAACAGTTCCTTACCATTTTAGTTCATAGACACCATATTTTTTAAAATCTTTGGCAATGCCGCCTTGGAGCATTGCTTCGCATTCTGTTTTGTCCACCCAGCGGTATTCGACATGTTCACCGCTGAGGCGGACATTTTCTTCTGTTGTGGAACAAAGATAGACAAGAAAGACAATCTTTGTTCTGTGAATTTCATCTAATGAAGCATACAAAATCCGTTCAGGTGTCACAACAAGTCCTGTTTCCTCGAGAACCTCCCGCATAATCGCTTCCTCCAAAGTCTCATTTTCTTCTACGGCGCCGCCCGGACCTTCCCAGTTTCCAAAATCATCAGGGCTGCGGCGTATGAGCAGTGATTTTCCCAGAATGTGATTGATTAGTACTGTTTTTACGACGATATGAGCCTGCATAAGATGGATTCCTTTCTTTAAATCAGATAGCGTAACGATTATTTATAATTATTATGGCACAAAAGGACAAAAATTGATAGAATAAACTTTAAAATATAAATTTGGAAAGAAGCACAATGAAAACGAAAGAAATTCGTAAGAATTAATCAACAGTTTTGAAAATATAAACTGCTATGATAACAATAGAGCGTGATGAGACTCCATTTCAGGTGTCAGAACGCAAGGGAAAGGAGGCATTTATAATGTCAAATACAAATATCATACAGACAAACCAGTTGACGAAAATTATTGACGGTAAGGAGATTGTAAAAGATGTCAATATCCACGTGAAAAAGGGAGAGATCTATGGATTTCTCGGTCCAAATGGGGCAGGCAAGACGACCGTGATGAAGATGCTCACAAACCTCTGGAAACCGACTTATGGGACAATAGAGCTGTTCGGAGAAACGCTGACACCGACTTCCTATGAAGTGCTGAAAAGACTGGCAAGTATTATTGAGTTTCCGTGTTTTTACGAGCATATGAGCGGCAGGGAGAATCTGGAGCTGCACTGTGAATATATGGGTTATCATACGCCCGGCAGTGTGGATAACGCCCTCAAAATGCTCGGGCTGCTGGAGGCTGGCGGGCAGCAGGTAAAACGGTATTCCCTAGGGATGAAACAGCGTCTTGGAATCGCCCGTGCAATCCTGTGCAGACCGGAACTTCTGGTGCTTGACGAGCCGACGAACGGTCTCGATCCCGCCGGAATGAAACAGCTGCGGGATTTATTCAGGATGCTGTGCGTAGAATACGGGATAACGATTATTATTTCCAGCCACATACTCTCGGAGGTGGAGAGCATTGCGGACACGATTGGCATTATCGCGCACGGCAGGATGATGCGGGAGATTTCCATGCAGGAGATTTCTGAGATGAATACCGCATACATTGAGCTTGCTGTGGCAGATGCAAAACTGGCGGCTTATGTGCTGGCTGACAAGCTCGAGCTGAAGAATTTCAAGGTAGTTGACACACATCATATCCGCATCTATGATGACCGGATTCAGACAGGCGAGTTGTCAAAAACATTGGCATTGAATGATGTAGCCATTGATTTTATCGGCAGGAAATCAGAAAGCTTGGAGGATTATTTCCTGAAAATGACAGAGGAGGAGGCAAAGTGATGATGAAACTGATTCGACTGGAATGGAAGAAAAACAACATTTTAAAGTATATCCGAAATGCGGCGGTTACGACGGCTGTCATTCTGGTTTTTATGCTTATGACGGCACGGGAACTGGAGACCGTAGAAACTGTGGAGACGTACGGAAAAGGGATGCTGGACAGCTCGGTGGCGTTGTTCATTCATATGTCCTACATCATTTTTACCGGCGTAATGATTGCCGCATATATTGTGGGCGCTTACGAGAAAAAGACAATGAACCTTATGTTTTCCTATCCGATTAAGCGCAGGAAGATTATTTTGGCAAAAGTCAGCGCCGTGTGGATTTTTAACTTTGTGGCGATGGTGAGCAGTAAAATTGGGATTTATATTGTGCTGGTTTTATCAAAATCCTTCATAGGCATATCCGCTGAGAGTATTCCAATCGGGGAGTTGTCCTTCTGGCTTGATATCGTTCTTAGCTCGGCGGCGATGGTGAGCATCAGTTTTATCGCGCTTCCAATTGGCTTGAAAATGAAATCTTCCAAGGCAGCGATTGTTGCGTCTGTTATCATTGTCTGCTTCACACAGGGGAATATCGGTGGGGCAACTTTGGTGAATAATATACCATTTTATGCAATCCTGCTTGTGGCGGCTGGAGTGTCTGTTTATCTGTCTGTCTGTAATGTGGAAATAAAAGATTTGCTATAGTGTTTTTAAAGAGTGAATGTGAAAAAATGATATTTTGCATTCACTTTTTGCGAGTGTCTGCCGAAAGAATTTGTCGGTTCTCGAAAAATTTAGTATGATTGTACCACTGTTTGTGGTAAGATAAAAATTGGGAGCCTCAAGTTCTCGGATAGCGTTGGCATAGATAAATATTGCTGTAATCAATTTCTTTCAGGCTCATATACTATGGGGCTGTCGGAAAATGCAGTGTATCCACAATATATCGTTGTCCGAATAAATAGTTCAAACAATATATTGGGTATGTCGCATCATTTTCCGACAGCCCTATTGCGCCAGCCGCAGCCACGAAGCGGCATATTTTCTTATGCGGCTGTGTGCATAACTTTCTACTGAGCGGTCAGTCTTTTCGACCGCCA
>CAMWJQ010000195.1 GCA_947174615.1 uncultured Lachnospiraceae bacterium | reverse complement strand
TCTGAAATCTGCTCCTTTATCTTGTCCGCTTCGGTCTGTTTCGGTGCAGTCCCGTTCGCTTCGGCTAATTTCTGTGAAAGCCTGTCAAGGGCATTTTGTCCACTGTTTCTTAGGACTTCAAGCTGCTTTTCATAAGAAGCAAATCTTTTCTGCTCGGACTTGCTGAGTGTTTTTCCGCTGTCAAGCTTGTTCTGTAACTTCTGGTAAGCGGTATAAATCCTGCTGTAGTTTGTGATGGTGTTGGAGGTTGCATTCTGGTCTAGCTCATTCTGAAGGTCATAATAATTCTGTAACTTTTTGGTGAGCTTGTCGAACTGCTTTGACTTTGTAACATCCCACCCCCTGCTGAGATATTTGTCAATCTGCGCCTCGGTTTTTGCGATATTTTTGAGGAGCTTTGTATAGGTTCCAGACTGGTCAACACTTAGGTTGTCGATATCCTTTTGTATGGAAGCGGCAAGTTCCTCCTGGTCACGTTTTACGGCTTCGGCTACTTTTTTGGAGTCTCCAAATGAATTTTCTGTAATACCGGAACCTGTTATCTCTGTCTTTACTGTTGGGTTAAGCTGTTCTGAAAATACTGCAAATTCTTCCACAAGCTCTGTGAGGGAACTGCGTTTGCCCATCTCGTCATTGAGGGAGATAATGGACTCAATCTTTGAAGTGATGGAAGAGAGGTAGGAATCCATATCTGAATAGTAGCTTAATATGTTGTCAAGCTTCTGACGGATTAAGTCGCGCTGCTGTTCATAAAGATTACTGATGGCATCCCTGCATTCCTGTACGGAATCATTGTATTCATCCATCTTTTCTCTGCATCCCTGTAGTTTGTCATACCATTTTTCATAGTTTTTGATGCTGTCCTGAAGGTCAGTGTCTTCAATATCCTCAATTTCAAGCGTGCCATTCTTGATTTTGTTTTGGTAATCCCCTGACAGACCTTCTCCGATTTTATCCATCTTTTTAGCATACAGGTCTGAAACGCCCTTTACTTTTTTAACGGCTGTAATGAGCTGGGAAATCTGCTTCTGGTTTGCATTGATTTCCTTGTCTGTGCTTTTGACGGCACGGTTTATCATAGCGTTCTTTTTCTGCCATGAGAAAAATCTGTCAACCTTGTCAATCAGCCTGCCTGTCTGGTCAGAGATCTTTTCAATGAATTTGCTGGACTTTTCAAGGCTCTTCTCAATGTTATCGAGAATCTTTTCAGCCCAGTCTCTTTCCTCTGATTTTTCTTCCTTTTTCTTTTTCTCTTCAGGATATCCGCCGCCGGACTGCATTTTAATATCGACAACGCCTGCCATAAGCTTTGAGTTCTCATAACCCTTTACAATGGTATTTGCCGCCTGTGCCTGCATACTGTCTGCACCATACATGAGCTGTGCATTTGCCTGTGCCGCATATAACATCTGTTCCGCTGCACTCAAAGCATTTGCCGCAAGATTTTCATAGGATGCCGCAAGATACTGGACAGCCTGTTCCTCTGTCTGGATATTTTTGATTAGATCTGCCGCCTGTAACGCCATATCGACCTGAATCTGCTGTATCTTTGCGTCTGTAAGCCGCTGGAAAGCCTCTTCATCAAGGGAGAGCGCGCCGCTTTCATTGGATAACAGTGCAAGGTATTCAAAGCCCATGTCACATAGGGACTGGTACTGGTCAACGCTGATTTTACCGTATTCATTATAGGTGTCACGGATACCGATCAGGTCGTCATAAGCCGATTTGATATCGCCCAGTTCGCTGCTTAACTGGCTCTTATGTTTCTCAATTTCTTCGGTAAGCTTTTCGAGTGCTTCCAATTGTTCCTCGGTAAAATCACCATAGGGACTTTCAGAGAAGGTCTTTTTGAGTGTCTGGTATTCTGACTGCATCTTTTCAAGACCATTAATGTATTCAACAGTCTGTTTTACTGCATTATCACCTTCGAACATGGAAAGTTCAATGTCTGCATCAATCTTTTCACCGTTTAGGATTCTTACGGCATAGGACTGTAATGCTTCGGGTGACAGGATTGTGCCGTCTGGAAGTATCGGCGTAACGACTACCTGTTTGGTTTCATCACCAAATGACTGTGCATAGACAGCAGAAGAAGTTAAATCTGTCGTATATCCTGCTGACTGAATTTCAGATGCGTCAACGGAATGTCTTGTAAGGGTCACATGACTCATTCTGCCATACTGGGCTTCCATTGTGTCAGCAAGGTTTTTGAGTTTTAATGCCTCGCTGTTGTAGTATTCATCCTGCAATCCCATCATGGACTGGTAGTAGCCAACCATATCAAGATAGTTGCCGTCACGTAAACGTGCTAATTCGCTGGACTCGTACTCATAAGCATTAACCCTGTCACTATGGAGTGTCTTTTCTGCATCGGATATTTCCTCTGCATATTTGGTCATGTGTTCCTCGGAATCTTTAAGGTATGTGTTGAGGAGTATTTCTGACTGTGAGAAAAACTCGCGTTCGTTGATGACTCCTTTTGCTAATAAATTCTGCAATTCTGCGAGTTTCTTTTTGTATTCTTCAAGCCATTTATCTTCTTCCTTTTTCTTGGAACCGGATTTTGACTTGTCAACGCCTGCTGAACCATAATCAACGCTGCTTTCAAATCTGCTCTTTGCTGCGTTTAACTTTGTAACCAGCTCATTGTAAGCTGAAAGTTTGCTTTGTGCTTCTGGATCTGCATAAAAACCGCCCAAATCCTGTGTTACTTTTGCCATTCCTGATAAGGAATCTATTACAACACCGAAATGTTCTGCCCATCCTTCATTTAAAGAACCTAATAACGCAAACTCTATGGACTTCTTTGCCTGTGCAAGATTTGAGTAATTATTGAGGTCAATACCATACATTTGTGCAACAGACTGTACCTGCCCATTCTGCATTACAGTGATATCATCAAGTGATGATTGTGCAATGTCACGCATCTGGATATATGCATCAGAACTGTATTCAAGAATCTGGTTAGCCGCATCATTTGCGATGTCTGACTGGTCTGATATAAGGCTGTTGATTTCTTCAATCAATCTCGGGGTGTCATTCAAATAGCCTAAGAGCTTTGGATAATCCGAAATAATCTTGTCAACAGAAGATGTACTTAATCCTTTGCTGTCTTTTGATGTAAGTTCATCAATCATACCCTTTAATTCTGATACGTTTGACCTTGCATTCTGTAATTGTGTCTGCCAGTCGGATAAATCCATGTCAAATTCAGGAAGTTTCTTTATCTCGTCACAAGCCTGTTTTGCTGTAAGTCCTGTCTGTTCGAGAAGACTCATGTATTCTTTGGTTGATGTAAGGGTGTCTGGTGTAAGTTCGCCTGATTTTGCAAGCTCTAAAAGTTCTTTCTTTGCGTCCGATAAGTCCTCTGTGTTGAGGAGGTCGAAGAGGGAAGGGAGAGCATTTGATGTAATACTACCGACTGTATCCGCCGTTTCATCAGCCAATGCCGCAATCTCATTGAATACCTCTTTAAAAACATTTGAGTTCTCACCTGCAATAATCTCACTTTCTTTAATAGCCTGATTCAGCTTAGGGAACTGTTCAAGCATCTCAGCAGACGCTAATTCACCAGATTTATACATGGAAATTAGATCTTCTTTTGTCTTTTCAATGCCTTCTGTGTTAAAGATGCTGGATATCTCCATGTTGTTCCAGTCATTCTTATTAGTATACTCATAGATCAGCTTGATAGCATCATAGATGGATTCATAGGTACTGATTGCGTCTGTTTCATAAGAAGTTAAATCTTCCCCATTTTCACGTTTTGCAACTGCCTTGTTATACTCATCTTCCAATGCAAGACGCTTTTCCTGTAAATCAGAAAGGTTTGCATCTAAAATTTCTGTATAATCATCAACTGCGTCTATGTAGTTTTGAACATCATCAATCAGAAACTTTGTATCGTCTCCATTTTTGAGTGCTGTCTCATATTCCTGCTGTGCTTCTGTCAGAAGTTTAGTTGTATGAACATAGGCGGCGATATTTCCTATGATATCGTCTTTATTTTGAGCAATCGGCGCAATGCCTGATGATTTTGAGTATTCAAATGTTTCATTTAAATGTTCTCTTGATACATCATGTTTGCCATACTGCTTGTTATAAGCGTCTACTGTCTTTGCAGCCAAATCTTTTGAAGTATTGTCTACACGTCTTTGTTCAATGTCCTGTTGAAGTAATAACTCTTTGGTGATAGCCTGTAATTCTTCAAGCTGTCCTTTTTCGGCATAGGTAAGCTTGTCTTTTGCCAGTAGTTCGTCTATTTTCTTGTTCTGGTCTGCTAATTCTGTATTGATGCTTTCAAGACTTGATTTTGCAGATTCGTATTCACCAACTGCATCTTGCATTGCCTCGTTTGCTTCCTCAACAGATACAGTTAATGCATCATACGCTTTTACAGCACCATATACCGTAACACCTATAGCGGCAATAGCAGTTAATATAGGATTGGATAACGCGAAAGCTTTTATTGAGACTCCAAGTGACTTCACTGAAACTCCAAGCCCTTTAAAAGCTGTCCCAAGTCCGATCGTAGATGCTGTTGCTCCTGTTTGAGAAGCTGTGAGGGCGTTTGTGGCTGTCGCCTGTGCCAATTCTGCTGTTGTGTTTTCAAGAAGTTGTCCTGTTAATCCTTTTTCTATCAGAATTGCCCTGATCTGTTCTTCATTTAAAGTCGATTGTGCAATTGCTGATTTTACTGTTTCAACAGAATAGGAACTCATTGCACTTTTTAATTCCTTTATAACTAATGATCTTCCTTCAAAACTACTTAACACATTTTTAATAGCTTTTAGAGCAGTGAGACTCTCTCCTACAGATTTCAATTGCGTAATTAAATTTATTGTGTTAAGATTACATCATAAATTTTTCGGAGGATTACAAAATGACAATAGCAGAAATGTTAAATACTCTTGACAATGCAACTGATTCTCCTTTTTATGATATCTGCCATTATTTAAGTAATGACAACTTCAATGATGCTGTAATATGTATAAAGGATTATTTTAAATGTGATGATACCACTGCTAAAGCTGTATGCATGGATTTTAAAACTACCATTTACGATGACTTATATAAACCCCATTCACAACTATCTCCAACCGAAATAGCCCACAACAACGCCATCGCCCAAGAATGGCAGAACAAGCCCAAATGTCCCACCTGTAACAGCACCAACTTAAAGAAGATTTCCGCAACTTCTAAAGTAGTAAATACTGCTGTATTTGGTATGTTTGGGACAAAACGTTTTAAACAGTTTCATTGTAACAACTGTGGTTACGAATGGTAGTCTATCATAATCATATTTATTATAATTTTAATTGTGTAAATTTTGCTGGTTAGATTTAACATCCAAACGTATTACTGAAATTTACAAAATCGCAATACGCACTATACCTTAAAAGCATTTTCCAATTAGGTAGGAAAATCTCCGAGAATCGGTATGTCTCTGAACATCCATTCCTATTCAACCTGTTAGTCCCTTTTACGGGGTTATTGGTTTAGATTACATATCATAATCTTAGGAATGTGTGCTGCTGATTAAGCCTTGTTAATGATACTTAGGCATACTCCATGTTTGCACAGGGATTACCATATATCGAATATATCCTGTTTTTTCTGCTTTCGCTACATTTACGTTTGCCGTTGCCAGCTCCGCTTTAGTAGGATATTCATAAGCCCTTCCAGCAATTACTCCTCGTTGGTTTATTTTAGAACTCCCAATGCAGAGATTTGTACTAACGAACCATTTTATCATGTTCCTTATCTCTGTTAGCCCAATTATAAAACTGTAGGAGAGAGGTTTTATAATGTACCCTTATTTCAGGGTCAAGCAAAGTTCTTTACAAATGCGGCAATACCCACACTTGCCATAACGGATTTTAGCAATCCTATCTTCTCAATTAGTGATGATACGCCAATACCTGCGTCTGCAAGTCCTTTGAGAAAGCTTGAACTGATTGTATCATTAGAAATATTACTCCATATTGCGGACAATTCACCCAGTTTTCCTTCTAATGACACTGCATATTTTTCTTGGTTTTCAAGCGTGACTCCTGTAGAATTATTCGCTTTATTTACTAAATCCTCATAGTCACTCCAATTTCTCAATAAAGTCTGAATTACGTTGATTTGGCGTGTTCCTGCTAAATTGAATGAGATATTGGATTTTTCTACATCAGATAACGTGTCCCACTGTTTTGAAAGTTCACTCATGGTATCATTAAAAACCTTAAATTCGCCATCAGTTTTTCTGACTTCTATTCCAACACTGCGGAGGGATTTTTCTGCGTCAGAGATTTCACCTTCATCAATACCCATGATTTTTCCAGCCTTTGTGGTACGTGTTATGATTGTTTTTAGGCTGTTTCCCAGCTGACTTCCCTGTAATCCTGTTTTCTCTACAAGCAATCCAATCATACTTGCATATTCAGACAAATCCATACCTGCTGCTCGTGCAACCTCACCAGATGTAGCAATTCCTTCATTAATTTGTACGATACCATCTGCAAAGTCATGCGCTATACTCTGCGATATTGCCTGAATCGTATCAGAAATACCCATCAAATCATCTTGTGTCAGATCAAACTGATTCATGATTGTCTGCAAATACTTAGCAGATTCTTCTCCGCTAAAACCAGTTACATTAGACAACATGATAGCTGGCTGTGCTTTCTGAAGAATTGATTCAGCACTTTCTTTCGCATTTGCATACAATTTGACAGCACCTAAAATATTACTTGCTGATGTATTCAAATCTTTTGCCATTTGAAGAGATGACTCACCAATTTCTTTCAACTGTCTGCCTGAAAGCTCCATTGTGTAATTGATGTTTACCAATGCATCCTCAAGTTCACGGACATTTCCAACCATCTCTTTGATTTTGCGAATTGAAGTCATAAATATATAGTTTGCGCTAGTCCAATAACTAAGGAAACTAAAATTCTTCTTTAATGATGCAAAGAATGATTGACTGGATTTCTCTACTTTCTTTTGTTCTGCTGCTACTTGTCTAGTTGATGCAACTATATCCGACATTAATTGTTGGTATTCTTTTGCCCAGCTTCCATCTAAAGGAACCTTACCACCAGCGGCATCCATTTCAGCTTTTAATTTCGTGTATCTTGATGTTAAATCATCAACTGAAATACCTGTTAATGATGTCTTGTTCTTTATCCCGTCCATATTTGTTTGAAGGTAAACGGTAAAACGCGAGTACCTATACAAAATAGGAGCAAACCTGTATGATGGTAACAGATTTGCTCCTGTCTTTATTTCACTTCATACTTATTGGATTTCCGACAGCGCTCCGGCAGGTTTGGAGACCATGGGAGCAGGTCATCCAGAAAATCTCGGTTTGTGTCGTCTTCGTGTTTCGGTATCTCGTTCAGGAGATACTCCACGTATTCATAGACTTTCAGGTCGTTTGCTTTTGCAGTTTCGGTAATGCTGTAGATAATGGCGCTGGATTTGGCTCCGCGGATGGTATCGATCAGCCGCCAGTTGTGCTTTCCGATGCAAAAACCGCGCAGTGTGGATTCTGTCGCATTG
>CAMWJQ010000194.1 GCA_947174615.1 uncultured Lachnospiraceae bacterium | reverse complement strand
ATTCATATGATGTATCGGAATATGGACAAATTGCCATTGTTTTTTCTGATAATACGATTGGGGTGTTTGATCATGATATGAATTTTTTATATCAGTTATCGTTTAAAACCAATGGTAAAGCAGGCGCATTATGGCTGGATGAAAGTCTCCTGTTTATTGACTTTCGTTCGGATACTGCCATAGTATGCGATGAAGATGGTCACCCAAAACGTTTTTATGATATTACAGGTCCAATAAATTACGGCTATAGAGTAGTGGATGAACGTTCACGGTATCAGGGAACAGATGAGTATTATTGTGTAAAAAAAGGTGGCAGCAATGACCCATTGATCCATTATGGTTTCTATACAATGCTAAAACGTATATCAGAAAATGGAAAAGAAGAAGTTTTATATGAGTCTGATGAGACATCTGATACAAAGTTTATGGGAAATTGGGTATTTATTATAGGAGTATTGATATTAGTTGTTTTGTTTCAAAATTTCAGAAGAAAAGATACCTAAAGACAACTTTGTATTCAATAGCAGTGGGCAGCTTCTTGAAGCAAGGAGACCAAAGGGGGCGACCTGTATTTTGAAGAAATAATAGGTTGTAATGAGTATATTATACGTTTCTTGGGTGGATATGACATACAAGGTTATAGCCCGGCAGACGCGTCCGCGGATATAGCAGAATATAAAGCGGATTGTGATCTGAATTGAAGGAGAATGATGGATGAGAGGTAAAAAAATGTTAAAAATCTTATTGATGCTGGCAGGGCTATTGATATTAATAGTAGTTATGTATTTTGCGGTTAATTTATGGAGATTGTGCACTTTCAGAATAGGGAAGACACTATATATTGATGTGGTGGATGCAGATGCTGAATATTTGGAATACATTTATAGTATGAGAAACAACAGATCATATGGTGGTGATCCGAATGCCAAACTTAATCTGCTGGATAAAAAAGTGTTGGTCAGATTGATAAAATATATGAAAAAGAATGACCTGAAAATCTGCGATGGAAAGTATGCCATCCCACAGACAAGCACTTTTAAAGAGCTAATAGAGATTTTGGATTTTGAAGAAAATAAGAATGTGAATGGCTCTATGCCCTAAGGCGCGTTTAAAAAAACATTCTTATCATATGCAAGTCTTTGCCTTACGTGTTATGACAGCGCAGATTTATACAGAGCAGACGACAAGCCGGAAAATATCCTGTATGGGAACGGATGGCGGCAGATTGGTATATTGGTATTGGATTTTATTAGGTCAAATTCGGCACTGCACCTTCATCAGAGCGAGCATGAAGCACTGATAAAATTTATGGAAGATTTGGAAAAATAATGCCTAATGATTGCGCAAAGAAAGGCGATATCTTTATGAAACTGCTTTTTTCTGAAGGTGATTAAAAGAGATATTGAACCTTGAAAATTTAATATACATATCAGAAAGTACTAGACAACGGGTGGTTGAAAAGCTGCAAAGGAGATTCGGGCTGACAGAGCAGTGTATTATTATGACAGGTTTGCTTGCAGAGACAGGCTTACGATGTAAAAGTGAATAAAGGTAAACAAAAATCCTGATATGAGATCAAAATATCAGGATTTTTTATGCACACAGGCGTCTATGTGAAAAATTTTTAATGCAAAGGAGGAATGTATAAATGCAGACATACACACAGGGAGACCTGCAAATCCGTTCCGCAGTTCCGGTTACGGATATCCATCAATTTTATATGAAGGTCGATAGAAACGTCCACGCAGTATGCAGGATAGAAGGCACCGTCCCTGAGAATTACGCGGAGGATGCCATCTTACAGCCCTTGTCTGGGACACCATTGATGGTAGGGGCTGGCAGCCGCCTGCTGTTTTCCGGGAGAATCAGGGAAGTACAGATGACTCATGAGGGCGCCAGTTATTATGTAACGGTTACAGGAGTCTCCATGACAGAGCAGCTTGATCTTCTCAAAAGAGACAGGAGCTTTCAGGATGTCTCCATGACATACAGGGAAGTGATGGAACAGGTGGCTGCCGGCACGCCGGGGGCAAAATTGTGGTTCCACGGAGCGGATCAGGCGATTCAGAGCCCTCTGTATCAGATCGGGGAGACAGACTGGGAATTTTTAAGAAGGCTTGCCAGCAGGATACATACTGTCCTTGTTCCGTCTGTATATGGCACGTCTGCCCGTGTGCACAGCGGTGTGCCGGATGGAGAGATGCGCAGGGCGGACAGCCAGACTGTATGTGTACAAACAGGGTATGACAGGAGAAACCTCGGAACTTGGCGCCGTGTACGCACCAGCCAGATTTGGGAGATTGGTGACAGGATTGACTGGGAAGGATACCAATATATCGTGTCGTCAAAGGAGTGCCAGCTAAAAAAGGGCATATTGGAATCTTCTTATATGCTCGCAGGCGCCGCCGCTTTCTGGTCGCAGCAGTATGATAACCCATGTCTGACAGGTCTGATGCTCCCGGCAGTCGTGATTGATGTGCATGAGGAGCAGGTAAAAGTCAGGTTTGATATGGATCTGGCACAGCAGATAGAAAAGGCATATTGGTATCCTTGGGAGCCAGACATGGGAAATCTGGCATACTGTATGCCTGAGAAGGGCGAGCAGGTATATATCCATCTCGGAAATGCCTCGGGCGGTGAAGACAGGGCTGTATGCGGAGTCCGCAGAAATGGCAGAGAGAATCCTGAGCTGAAAAGCACCCACAGATATTTCACTACCAAAGATCAAAAGCGCCTGTATCTGAAACCGGGTGTCATGGGATTTCGTGATTTGAAGCAGAAAAAACTTCTTGAGCTAAAGCTCTCTGATGAGGCAGGGGCAAGTGTGGCGAGCCATCGGTCAATCACACTGACGGCAAAGGACACCATCGGACTGAAAGGCAGCAATATTGTATTTCAGGCACCAAAGGAGATTTCACTGGTAAAACGGGCAGTGTCTCCTACGGTCATCAATATGTGCAATGGCTTTGATACTGTGGGCGCGGCGGACAAGGTGACAATGGATGGGGGAAAAGGAGATCAGTTCCCTGTGTTTCACCAGTCTGAAGAACAGAACGATACTTTTACAGACCGCAAAGCTGCTGAGAAGTGTGTGATTGCTTCCACACCCGTAATGGAGCTTACAGACAAGCTGGAACGACAGCTGGAAGGATGTATGGTCAAGCGTATGAAAGGAGGATGTAAGGTATGAGTGATTCCATGGAGACCGGGGGATTTGGAAAAAATCCCGCCATAGACAAGATAAACCAAATCAATACAGCAAAAAGCCGTATGAGTGTGGTGACAGCGATGGAAAAGAAGGTATTCCAGCCGTCCCAGCCAAAACAGAGAGCAGTATTAGAAAGGAGAAAACAGATACAGCAGGAATTTCAGATCCGTTTTCAGAAGGGAGGAAAAACAGAAAATGAGACAATTCTGCGTGGAGGAGAGCGAAGGCTGTCTGCAGGACAGCATCCTGTTCATTCCAGTGAAATTGGGACAGACAGGACTGGTGTTGGAACTGCCGGAAGGGTTTTCACAGATGGAGGAAGAAAAACAGATCAGGTGCTACCCGTGGAAAGGGAGACC
Organism: uncultured Lachnospiraceae bacterium; assembly: GCA_947174615.1. Classification (GTDB taxonomy): domain Bacteria; phylum Bacillota; class Clostridia; order Lachnospirales; family Lachnospiraceae; genus COE1. The sequence continues at coordinate 4,000 of CAMWJQ010000194.1, read as the reverse complement.
GGAATTCATATTGGAAAATTGCAGCGGCGTGCAGGTGACAGCACAGGAAACCGGGCAGAAGATGGAAAACGTCCAGATGCGTTCCGCAGCCGAGGCAGTGTGCAGCATGACAAGGGAGCTGTTTCCCAGATACAAGTTCTCTCCGGTGTATCTGTGCGGGGAGGGCAGCCTTCCGGTCGGATGGTTTCGGATGGAGCTGCCCGAAACCGGAACAGAACATATCAAAGCATTGAGTATGATAAAGGAACAGATGATACTGCTGACGTTCACGTATCCAGACAGGGAGTCCGTAAAGTGGAGGAGTATCATACGAGAGAGCTTCAGGACACTGAAGGAGAGCGGAGACAAAACAGATGGAACGAATTAGTGAAGAAGATGTAGACTGCTTTTTGCAGCAGATGGAGCAGCTGTCTGCGGCTGTGCCAGTCATAGAGAAGAGACAGGAAGAGTGGCGGCATTGTCAGGACTTTTGTATATGGGTGCCAGAAGTGTTCCAGCGGACAGACAGAGAAAAGGCAGAAGAGATTTTCTGGTCAGAGCAGCTGCCCGACGCGGTGTTTATCAATGAAGATAATACAGCTGGGATAACCCTGCAAAGGCTCGAAACTGCAGAAGCACTGATATCTATGGCAGAGATCAGGCAGCTGTTGGAAAAGCTTGATGACAGAATTGTTTTTTATGATTCAGGCATGGAGACAGAAGGGATAAAAGTACACTGGCTGGAATATAAAAGCTTTGCGGCGGATGTCAGAGTATATAATGTACTGTTTGTTTTTGGGGCAGGGGAAAAGGAAATTCTTGGTACTTTTTATTGTATTTTTGAGGAATATGAACAATGGAAGCCTGTCATATGGGAAATTATGCAGACGATAAAGGAGGAATACAAGCATGAGGGAACATAATATTTTAACAGCTCCTGTGGAGTTTCTGGATATTTTGGAGCTGCAAAGAGAGGAAGAAGTCAACCAGCATGGGAGGATGGTTCTGTCGGGGCATATTACAGACGAACAGGAGGAAGCATATCTGGGGCTGCTGACTGGAACGGTGTGGGAGACGGTTCGTGCGGTCGGGGATGACGGCGAAGAAAAAACGATATTTTCTGGTATAATCACGGATTTCTCTATCACGGAGCTCAATGATCACAAGAAAATGACACTGGAGATGATGACAGGAAGCAGCCTGATGGATGAAAAAAAGCATTTCAGGTCGTATCAGAATCCTGAATTGACCTATGGAGATATCTTTCAGAGAATATTGGATGGCTATACCGATTCTGCACTTTCATTTTCCAGACCATGCGATACGGCAGCGGACGAACTCGTGCTGCAGTACGGTGAAACAGACTGGGTGTTCTTAAAACGGCTGGCGGGCAGGAACCACCAGTTCTTAGTGCCGGATTCGCGCGTGAGGGGGACAAGGATCTGTTTTTCGCTTCCGCAGGGACAGCCGTTTGAGCTTCCGGCAGGAAGCAGATATACATTGAGAAAAGACCTGAGCGGTTTTAGAGAAAAGATCTGTCAGGGTATACCAGTGTCGGAGGCGGACTGCATGGAATATATCATTCAGAGCAGGGAGCTGTACCGGATCGGGGACTATACGACATTGTATGGTATGAAATTTTATATCTTCCGGATACACAGCAGATATGAGAGGGGAGAACTGATTCATACTTATCATATGAAAAGGGAAAAGGGCATTGGAGTGCCCGAAACCTTTAATACAGATCTGGCAGGCTGTTCACTGTCCGCAGAAGTGACAAAAGTCAAAGAGGACAAGGTGCAGATCAAGATCATTGGGGATGAGAATGGACAACAAAAGATTAATATATGGTATCCCTATGCAACTGTATATTCCACTCCTGATGGCACGGGATGGTACTGTATGCCGGAACCGGGCGACAGGGTGCGTCTTGTGATACCACAGCAGCAGGAGAGGGAGGCATTTGTGGTAAGCGCTGTACATGTTGAAACGGACAGTGCCGACCGCAGCGAGCCATCTCATAAAGTCTTTAAGAGCAAATACCAGAAGGAAGTACGATTCACACCGGATTCCATTGTGATCACAAACAACAAGGGGACAAGAATCGAGCTGACGGACGAGGAGGGAATCCACATCGTGAGCGGGCATTCCATCATGCTTGAGGCGGCGGAGGATATTCTGCTCACCAGTGATACAGGGTCTATGATCATTGCAGGTGATTCTTCCGTAAACCTCAGGCAGAAAGGGACAAGCATACAGCTTGACAACGAGATTTCATTTATCGGCGGAAATCTCAAGATACAATAATTAATATTGATAACAAATTTCAAAAGGAGGATGTGAAATGCCATACAGGGAGGCATTGATGGCAGATGCAAAAAAACAGGGAGAAGAAGTGTTTGATACCAGTATCAGAATATTGGAAGCTGAATATCAGAAACCGGAGAGAAGGAACGAAGCCGGGCAGATATTTACAGACTTGTTTGCACAGTGGGGAGAATATACCAAGGAAAAAGCAGCTTGTCTTGGCATTTGTTATCTGCATAGCAGTATCCTGATGCGGACAGGAGAAATCCGGCTGACATTATACGGACAGGGAGTATATATGGATACAAAACAGTTGGAGAAAACATGGCAGCCGTCGTGCTTTTTCCAACAATATGAACAGGATATGACGGCGCTTATGAATAAGCTCAGAAAGGAGCATCCCAGAATATATCCATATGAGGAGGATACTGTCCGCTTCTTGTATGCCGAATATTACTATGCAGCGCTAGAAGCTCTGTGCAGGGATATGTTGGAAGAGATCGAGGAATATGAAGCATTTCAAAAGATGAACAGGACAGAGGACTTTTATATGTTTTTCGGAAGATGGAGAGGGGAGGCAGAGAAGCTGTTATGTACAGAAACTATCTGACACTGACTGCGCAAAAAGGCAATCCAGTACCGCAGGTTGTAAACTGGTATGGAAAACTGGATGTGAGGAATGTAAACAGGAAAGATTACAGGAAAATATCAACCCCCCTGATGCTTGAGATGCGCACGGGAGTGGATGTAGTCTACCCAGATATCATGATTTTTCCAATCCTGATGGTATCGGAGGAAGCGATGGAGGTGATACTGTTATATGATGAGAAAATGCCATATTTCTTTGTGGCACTGTTTGATACCCTGAAAGAAGAGAGCGCATCGTATTACTGTCCTGTTCTCTCAGAGAATGCAGACGGGGGAAAAGAAGCTCTGTATCGGGTAAGGCGGCGGGAAGGCGATGAGATCAGAATCTGCGAGGAGCTGGCAGAAAGCCTGCTGGAACGCGGAGCGGTGGGGATGGAGCTGAGGGACTGGGAGTAGGAGAGAAATTGATACACAGGCAGAACACGGATTCTGCATTCGGATATACTGAACCTTGATAATTTCATACACATATCAGAATAAAACGATACTTCATAAAAGCCATGTAGGAAAATATCTCAATCCTTGACGAAAATACGTTTGTATTCTATAATAAAATAAAAACATTCATTCCAGCAGGAGGAGAAATGGGAAAAATACAGGGAAACATGGATACACTGAGCAGTATGCAGCTGACAGCCAGAATGGAAGGACTGGACGCAGAGTGCAAATTACTGCTAAGCAGCAGGGAAATACTGGCTGTAATTTTAAAGGAAACTGTTGACGAATACAGAGAGTACAGCAGAGAAGAAATCATAGGCTTCATAGAACCGGATTCCATCGAGTCGGGCAGGGAGGTATCGCCAGGACGGACAAACTCACAGGTACAGGGAGATACGCAGGAATTTACAGCTCTGAATGAGAAAGTGTCCAGGTTTGATATCCGGCTGAGGGCAAAAAATCCAAGATTGTCCAAGGAAAAAATCGTCATCAAACTCCACATAGACGTAGAGCCGCAGAAGTCTTACCATCCCGGCTATCCCATTGAGAAGCGGGGAATGTATTATCTGTCGCGGGAACTGTCCTCCCAGTTGTCGCTTGTCACGGACAGTACGGATTACGGACAATT
>CAMWJQ010000193.1 GCA_947174615.1 uncultured Lachnospiraceae bacterium | reverse complement strand
ACTGGAATTATGTGGCATTGTGAAAATAATTTAGAGCAAGGCTCACGGATTCAGGAATAAAATAATCGTTCGTACACGCTGGTACTGCCACACGAAATTTATTGGTGTGGCAGTACTTTTTAGCTTTATGGATTTACAGATTTTGTTTGTACTGTTACAATGGTTTTATGGGACAGGATTCGGAGGTATCTAAGATGCGGTATTTCAATACAGAGGGTTCATGCATACCCGAAGAACACTATATGGTACAGCTTGACGACAGGATGGAGCAGATTCAAAAATTATTTGTAGACAGAAAGAAATATTTTGTCATAAACAGAGGACGGCAATATGGAAAGACGACGACTTTGAGGGCATTGGAGAATTATTTAAAGAATGAGTACATTGTATTATCGCTCGATTTTCAGGAGATCGAAACAGAAAGTTTTGCAGATAGTGTTCTATTTTCCCAGACGCTGGCAAGAAAGCTCTATGCGGCATTTCAATATGTGGAGGCAGAGGATCAAGAGAAGCAGCAAAACATACTGTTAGATTTCAGAAAAGAGAATCCAAATGGCGGGCTGAATGAATTGTTTGATTGTATCACCAGAATCTGTGGGTGCAGTTCCCGTCCAGTGATATTGATGATTGACGAAGTTGACAGTGCATCAAACAATCAGGTTTTTATCGACTTTCTGGCTCAGCTTCGTGCCTGTTACCTCAAGCGGGATAAAACGCCGACATTCCATTCTGTCATCTTAGCAGGGGTCTATAATATCAAAAATCTGAAATTAAAACTGCGCCCTGAATCGGATCATCAATATAACAGTCCCTGGAATATTGCCGCTGCTTTTAAAATTGATATGAGTTTTTCGGTAAAGCAGATTGTCGATATGCTGCAGGTATATGAGGCGGATTATCATACGGGGATGGACATACAGGCTGTGGCAGAGGAGATTTATACATTTACGTCTGGTTATCCAGTTCTCGTGTCAGCGATCTGCAAATATATAGATGAAGAGCTCTCCAGTGATGAGGAGTTTGACAGCCAGCAGCCATTTTGGTCTAGGAGGGGTGTCGCTCAGGCTGTCAGAAAAATATTGTGTGAGGATGCTTTGTTGTTTGAAAGCATGGTCTGCCATCTTGACGATTATCCGGAAATGAAGAAGATGTTTCAGGCGATCTTGTTTCAGGGAAGTGAATTTTTATATAATCCGGATGGAAAGGAGATTAGCCTGGCATGTATGTTTGGCTATGCTGTTGATGAAAAAGGGAAAGTACAGATCGCAAACCGCATCTTTGAGACACGGCTTTACAATTGTTTTTATTCGGAAGAAGAACTTTCTAACGCGATGATCCGAGAGGCAAAGCGGGATAAGAGTTACTTTATTCATGATGGCAGGCTTGACATGGATACTGTCATGAGAAGATTTGTGGCTGCTTTTGAAGAGATTTATGGGCACAACAGCGAAAAGTTTATAGAAGATAATGGGCGAAAATTCTTCTTGTTATATCTGAAACCGATTATCAACGGAACTGGTAACTATTATGTCGAGGCGCAGACAAGGGATGAAAAGCGCACAGATCTGATTGTCGATTATCTGGGGGAACAGTTTATCATTGAGCTCAAAATCTGGCATGGAAATGAGTACAAGGAAAGAGGCGAAAAGCAGCTTGTATCGTATCTGGACTATTACCATCAGGATAAGGGGTATCTGCTCAGCTTTAATTTTAATCAGAAAAAAGAGGTAGGCGTAAAGGAGATTCAGATTGATGGAAAGTGCATTGTGGAAGCGGTTGTGTAGGAGGTAGGCGGTTACAATGATACTGGCGGTCGAAAAGACTGACTGCTCAGTATAAAGTTATGCACACAGCCGCATAAGGAAATATGCCGCTTCGCGGCTGCGGCTGGCGCGATACTCACGGCAGATTTCATCTGTCGTGAGTATATTTTAGTTCAGAAGTTCATGGTGTAGTGAAAAAAGCGTATGGAGGATATAATGATGCGTGTATCCATAAAAAACGGTATCGTACCGTTCATGATTATTCTGTATCTTTCGAAGATGAATCCAGTTTTAGCCTGCGATATGGATTATTTTGCCAAGAGCGGATACAGGGATAATGATGCGGCTGAAGTGCTGGCAAAGGAGTCCGAAGGCGGGGCATATACAGAATATATCCCACAGGGATTGTTGGACAAGGTGTCGGAAGCCATGCAGGAAGGAACAGAAAAGGAGGCGCTCGGAGGGATGATCAATGACCGAGTGCTGACGGAGGACGAGATTTTAGCGCTTGTAGAGGAGAATGGGGACTTGCGCGATGCCTTTGACCGGAAGGACGGCAGTTCGGCGTATGCGACGGATATTATCGTCATGGCAGATGGCGATAATGATGGGATTCCGGATCTGATTGCAAGGGAGTCTATGGGAGGAAGCGACGGTTCGACAGCGTATGTGTTTTACCAAGGACAAAAGGATGGTTCGTATCATAAAACAGATTATTTTTATTCCGCGAGGGAGGCGTTTGCCATTCTTGCCTATGAGGGGAAAAATTATCTGTACCGCACGTTGTTTGATTATAATAAGAAAATTTATAATGGAATCGGCATCACCTGTTATGTGGATGGCAGACAGGTGGAACAGGTGTCTCTTTTATTTTCGCCTGAAACATTTGAGCGCAGGATTACAGAGTGCACAGCAGAAGAATACAGGCGCTACGCGAAGCGGATTCTGGCAGACTGCCTGATTTATTATGATTTGGTGACAAAGGAATATGATAATGTGGTGGGAAGCAGTGAGAAGAGGCTGTCGGCGTACCAGACATATCGATGCGATCTGGACAATGACGGCGTAATAGAGCAATATAAGAAATCCCTCTCGCTGCCGAGCAGTATTTACATCAGTGCATATTTGGATTTTGAAGGGGATGGCAGGGCAGCAGAGACGCTGGACGAGGTTCTCGCTTCTCAGGAGGGAATGCCGATTATGATGTGGGTTGATGTAGTGCATGGAAAAAACATGATCAATGTGATGTCACAGACAGGACTGGATGACTTTACGGTCACAGGGGGATTGATTTGCGAAGAGGTGTATGAGAAGATTTATACGATTCAAGTAGACGCGGCATATGGTATCTGTATAGAAAAGACGCAGTGAGGCTGTTTGAAATAAGGGCTGTAGGAAATTGGACGGATCTGTAATATATTGTTGATATATTGAGCAGATGGAGTCCGTTTCCGACAGCCCTGTTTTATGTCAAAATTATGAAATACGGTTAAAATTATCGCGGCACTTTTCTGACATCCTCCGGGTTCAGTGTGTAGAATACAGGCGCACTTTTATTGGTATAGTACCAAAGTATATTCCCATTTACTACAATTGGTTTGCAGTCCGACAGAGGTCCTTCGAAACTGTATATGCCAGAGATAGGTTCGCCGTTTCCGTTGAGCAGTATACTCTTTTGGATTGTTGAACGGACTGGCTTGTTGTCCTCTATCACTGAAATCGTTTCGGACCAGATCAGCATGAACTCGCTGCCATTTAGTTTTACCAAATGCGGGGTAGTGACTACTGCCTCTGGCACCTTTTGAGGATTGCCCTTAACATCTGTATATTCGATGTATTTATGGTCTGTAATCCAATGTACAGCTGTACCGTCTGATGAAAAATTATTCTTTTGTGTACTGGTCACAAAGATGTTTCGTATTGTACCTGTAGAGTACGGAGTCGCCTTCTGATCTACTGAGTTTCCGGCAGTCAGATAAGCGGTATCAGAAGCTTCAAATCCTCCTACAGATACACCTGTGTATGCACCAGAACCACCCATTGGCAGTACATGAACATATTGATTGCCGCCCAATGCATTTTCCTCGTTGGCTTTTTTGTTGTATTTCACCATGACGACAGACCGCGGGTAAGCATCACCGTGATCTACGGATAACAGGTCGTTATCATCTATCAAAAGATACTGATTATAAGAGTGGCTTACATATCCGTTCCATCCAAGATTATAGACACCCGTAAGTTGTTGTTTGATTTCCATATTGGAAATTTGTATGCTTAATGCGATATTTGCCTGATGCGTGTTATACATTTGGTGGCAGCTTCGAATATATAATATGTCACCACATTCTGCCATACGAAGACTTCCGTTTTTAAACGGATCTAGCGTATTGGCACCAAATAAGCGCGTGGCATCTATGCGGTTCCACTTCTTATCATATTTTATGACACGCAATACTTCCAGCGTATCATCTTTATTTGGATTTCTTTGTCCAAATGCAAGAAAATAATAGTCTTTACCTGCATAGAAGCCGCCAAATTTTGGCAGTTCCATCTTAATTATTTCTTGCGAAATAAACGTATAATCTGGTGTGTAGGATTCTATACAAACATTATTATTGCCTATATACTCTACGCGTACAAAAGTATTATCATCATTCTGAAACAAGTATGAACGTACATCTGAACCTTCGAAATCTCCATAGTTCTGTCCATTGATATTGGTAGAAACCGCGGCGGATGAGCCATCAAAATCCTCTTCAGGGATTTCTGTTCTTAATTTCTTTGTCACTTCACCCTTAAAATCGCCAATACCCTGGATGGTAACTGAAACCTGTTTATTTTTTTGTTCACTATAATTTGTAATTGCGTAGTCTGTATATTCCACCAATTCTTTTTTGTTATAAGTTAATACAATTTTACTTGGAACTTTATCGGTTGCCTTTGTTACTTTTACAGAGGATTTTTTAATTTCTTGTGGTTCAATTTTAAATTTGATCGTAGTACTTCCATTGCAGTTATTGCCGATTCCTTTGATTGTGACCATTGCTGTTCCTGAATGGATATTATTTGAATAAGCAACAGTATAGTCTTTGTTTACCACCAGTTTTTTGCTGCGTATTGTTTTTATTGTCACACTGGGCTTTTGCTCTTTTCCATTGTAAGTTTTGGGAGATATGTCTGCTATCGTCACATGCTGGGGGATATTTTCTGCGGCTTGATATTTATTGATATCTGCTTTGCCAATATTAAAGGTATTTACAATTTTACCCTTATATTTGCCCTTTCCTGTGATGATCATTACGGCTGTTCCTGCATTTGTATTATTCTGATACTGGACTTTATAGTCTTTATTATTTCTGAGTTCAGTATCTCCTATATTCATTTTTACAGTTCGCGTAATGGCTTTTCCAGTATATGTTGTATCTCCGGTTATCTCTAATTTAGCTGAATTAATGTAATATTCATTTGTGACATCATATACAGTGAGTTTTACGGTAACAGCTCCTGTATAGTTTGTGTTTTCCTTTGCTGTCAGCTCTAGTTTTGCCTTCTTAGGATCCTGAGCATCAATGTATTTGGCAAGGAATCCGCCATTGTTTAATTTTATGGTTCCATCATAAATGACAATTGTCGGATTTCCGCTGTTAGTAAGCTTACTGCCTGTGATGATTTTTAATTTCTTGACACTCTTTGGCGTGATCGTAAAGTTCTTTTTCACACTTCCTTTGTAGCTGCCAATTCCTGTCACCGTCACAACAGCTTTGTCTACTCCGGCGTTTGTATTATTTTCATATTTAACAGTATAGTCTTTCCCTTTTTTCAGCGTTACTTTTTTCTTTCCGTTAAATATGGAGACATTTACATTAGGCTCATAAGGTTTACCATTATAAACTTTTGGTTTGATATCTTTTATCAAAGTAGCTGTCTGTTCGGCGCTTAAATCTATGAGAACCTCTTCATCGGCGGCTTCTTGTACTGTACGAATACTGAGATTCTCATCATCCGTCTGCACCCACTTCGCATACAATACAAGATCTTCCGTCACAGGATCTGTCTCAAAATTCCATGCATTCGTACAGTCTGCTTCGCGGTACCATTCCGCAAATGCATACCCCTCAGCGGAGGGCTCAGCAGGCGCTGTGAGGAGTTCCCCCTTCACGACAGATACTGGCTCAAGCTGGGTGCCGACGCCTTGCATATCAAATGTAACGACATATGCAGCTTCTGCCACAGCTTCTTCCGTCCACTTTGCATAGAGGGTGGCATCTGCTGATACGAGCTCCGCTGCAAAGTCCCATACAGTCTTGCATTCGGGCTCTTTGTACCAGCCCTCGAACACGTATCCCTCGGCGGTCGGTGCGTCGGGTGCTGTGAGAAGTGTTCCGTGGTCTGCGCTGATGGAGGGAATCGGTGTGCCCTGTCCCTGCAGATCAAAGCTTACGGTGAAGGATAATACCGTCCACTTTGCATAGAGTGTGAGATCCTCTGTCACAGTGTCATTTTCAAAATCCCACTTGTTTTCGCAGGCTGTTTCTTTGTACCAGTTCTCGAATACAAAGCCTTCTTTTACCGGAGGATCCGGCAGCTCAATGTTCTCATTTTCGATAACGGATGCCGCGAGCAGGACTACCCCGTCATCGGAAACAAACGTTACAGTATAACGCAGAGGCAGCGCCTCCTCAACCGTGTAGGTAAAAGCGGCAATGTCACTGTCTGCACAGCCTTCTTTGATGGCAACTGCCTGCACAGTGATGTCTGTCTCGAGCAGAATAGGTTCTGTATACAGCGTGCTTTCAGCGGTGGGTGTCGTGCCGTCAAGGGTATAGTAGATCGCGGCATTTTCTGCGCTCGTGAGCACCAGTTTGGATTCCTTTGCAACTACTTCGCCGTCTGCAATGCTCGCTTTGGGGGCGGTCAGTTTCTCTTCTTCATTGGAAATGGAAAAGAAATTGACCGTGTAGCGGATATAAGGCTTTTCATTCTTTGTTATTTCGATTTGGAACGAGTCCCCGTCTGCGTAGTCGGAAACCGCTTCAGGGCGGAAAATAAGAACACTTTCCTGTGCAGCGCGGTCATTGTCTACATCAAAGGCGCCGTCTGCCGCGTCTGCGGAGAAGGTCCATGTTTTTGCGTCAGCTTCTCTTGTGAGTGTCACGCGGATGTCCGAAGCATCTAGCAGTTCGCCTGTTGTCACAGACCATGGGGAGCTGCTGTCAAAGTATTCCACAGGCATATTCTGTGCCGGCCATGCAATGCGCGGGCGTTCCGCGCGGGCTTTGGCAGTTTCTGTTGTGTACATCGCACTGTAGATGCCATCTTCACCTTTTACGGCACCAAAACCAACTTGATTTAGTGACGGGTTCAGGATGCGTCTGCGGTTCTCGAGCGTGGAAGAACTGCCGTTGCCGTTCTCTGCCATCCATGTGCTGAGCAGGGTGTCATTCAGTGTCTTTGACGGATCGTCGGCGTAGGCAATATTGGAGTGAGCAGCGCCTTCACAGCCCTGATGAAACAGCTCCTCGGACATGCCTTCTGGCTGCGAGGGGTTAGGGCTCAACGCATTGTTTATGTAATTTAACAGTGCAGCCGACTGGCTTAAATGGCTGTACTCCTCATTGACAGCCACATCGTAAGGCAGACCTGCAATAAAGCGGATTTGGCGCAGCATGGACGCCGCAGCGTTGCGTGTGTCCTCGGACAGAGCGCCAGCGCTGTAAGGAGCTTTCAGGTCAGGTTCTGTCCTGTAGGTAATGCTGTCCGTCTTTGCTGCCTTTTCCTGAGCGATAAATTCTTGTATTTCGTCCGCAGTGTGGTAAGCTGCCTGTAG
>CAMWJQ010000192.1 GCA_947174615.1 uncultured Lachnospiraceae bacterium | reverse complement strand
GTATTTTTTATGCATTTTGTATATCATATCGTCCATTATTTTCAGGAAACGTTTCGTGTATTTATTTTGGATCTCCCTTGACAAAATATCATTTATGAATTATAATTAGAATCAGAACAAAATACACAATGTAACGCACCCTAACGACACTCACATATTTTCATGATTTTTCATGTGCGCTGCATCGTCTACTATTTTATAAAGGGGACTTCGCAATAATATGAAAAAAGAATCTTCTTCCCCCACAATGAAAGACGTCGCCCGCGAGGCTGGCGTTGCCCTTGGCACTGTATCCAAAGTAGTCAACGGGCTGCCCGTAGGCGATTCCTATAAAATTCGTGTGGAGGACGCTATCCAGAAACTAAACTATCAGGTCAACAGCTATGCGAAGGGGCTAAAAGCAAACAAAACCTACACGGTCGCCGTATTGATTCCAAACACGATCGAGCCATTTTTTGCCGCACTTGCCTACCACATCAATCTTGTGCTGATGAAACAGAAATACCGGATGCTGCTGTGCTGTACGGACTCCGACTCCACGCTCGAACAGGAATACGTCACGATGGCACAGCAGAACAAAGTCGATGGAATTATCGGTCTGACGTACAATCCAAAGCTGGTCATAGAGGAGAATACCCCCTTTGTCGCCATCGACCGCTCGATCGGTACCGGCATCCCATGTGTTGCCAGCGACAACTTTGGCGGAGGACAGCTTGCAGCCGAGAAGCTTGCAGATTTTGGCTGTAAAAATGTCGCCTTTCTGCGGGTCGGCTCCTCTCTGTCAAACGAGCCCAACAAACGCAAAGCCGGTTTTGAAAATGGCTGTCTTTCGCGCGGTCTCCATTACGAGATGAAAATACTTGATGACAGTGAACCTTACGAGGAATTTGAAACTTTTCTTGAAGAACACATTCATGACGGCAGACTGTCTTTTGACGGCATCTTCTGTGTGACGGACCGCCTTGCCTTTTCGGTGATACAGACACTGCGCCGCCTGAACCAGCGCGTCCCCGAAGACGTACAGGTCATCGGTTATGACGGCATCCGCCTTTTTGGCAGCATGGACTACGTGTGTTCCACCATTGTACAGCCGCTGCCGGAGATGGCTGAGATGTGCGTCGAACTTCTCCTGCGGGAAAATATGAAGGCGAAGCCTCCTCTTGTCTGCCTTCCGGTCACTTACGCCTATGGGGGGACTACGTCTGAACAGTTCCGAAAGAGCAGACATCCTTAGAAGAGTGATTTTTTCATCCAGATTTGATGTGAGGAGTGATATAGAATGCGCATCGGAAAATTAGAATATATAGAAACTATAGAAAATGCAGAAACTTCTGAGAACTTGATCCAGCTCATACAGTCCGAAAAACACAGGCATCTGAGCAAATCAGAAACCTGGAAAAACTGGTGGCACTACTATAAATGGTATGTTCTATGCAGCGTTATCCTGCTGGGAATCGCCTGCGATCTAGCTGGGAATGCACTGGGACTGTGGCGCCCTGCCCCCGATTTTCAGATTGCCTATGTCGGTAAAGAGCCTCTCCCGGAAGATACTGTAAACGCACTGGAACATGCCTTCGCGGCACTGGGTGAAGATTGGGATCTGGATCTGGATTTTAACAAAGACGGAAAGATCCTTGTGAAGATCAATCAATACGCCAGCTGCCAGAGTCCCGACAGTGATGCGCCCTATTACGGAACTGCTTCCGAAATTTCCTTAATCGGTGATATTTCAGACTGCGACAGTTATTTTTTCCTGCTGGAAAATCCCGACAGCTTCCAGCGGGAACACCAGCTGCTTGCCAATCCCGACGGAAGCTGCCCTGATAAGGCAGATGTTTCCACAGCCGGCAAGGTTCTTCTATGGTCAGACTGCCCCGCACTCTCCGAGCTGGAATTAGGTTCTTACTCTGCCAGCCTGTTTGGACAGCGCACAGCTGGGGATAGTCAGGAACTGCTTGCAGCGTTTTATATCGGAAGGCGCTGCTTCTACACCGATGCCATGACAGATAACGCCCAACAGTGCAGTGCGCTTTGGGAGCTGCTCTCAGGCAATTCACGAGAAGGAGACGGATAGAATGAAATCAACGTTCAAATTTGCACTATGCCTATTTTGTTTATTCATGACAGTTACCGGCTGCTCGCATACATCACCCGCTTTAGAAAAAGAACCGATTGAAAACACCGCATTTTTAGCGGTCGGCAGACATCTCGAAATCAATAACACGAATGACAGCCTGATTCTCTACGATTACAAAGAGGCGCTTGCCGGTGACGGATTGTACTATGCGTCATGGAGAATCGGAGATGCCGTGCCCTACGAAAACAGTGAAGGCGACACAGTAGATTTATATGATGCCCAGCTCTATCTGCTGCTTGGTGAATTTACCAGCAGTATAAACGCACAGAGCAGCATGGACGAATGGCTTGAAAAGGCAGAATCCAATTATGAGATTTCAGCCGAGGAGGAAATCGTCTGCAATGAACAAGCTTATCGGATGATCACGTACACTTTTCCAAATGAGACCAATCCCTATGCCCGCGGCGTGTCCGCTTTCGGCGTCTATGAGAACAGCGCCGTGTGTATAGAACTGACATGTCAGAAAGATTTTGCAGGAGATTTGAAAGCAATAATAACCGGATTTTTGGAGAACTGCACATATATTAAATGATTCCCACAGAGAATGCAAAGCGCGCATGATATCAAAAAGCGCTGGGCAGCAGATAATTCGGAATACTTTACAATAACTCCCTTGTCGCCTCATATTCCGACAGACGCCCATCTACAATGCGCACAATGCGCTTGGCTGCCCTTGCCACTTTCAGGTCGTGCGTAATCATGACAATGGTATTTCCCAGTTGATTTAAATTGCCAAATAGTTTCAGCACCTCCTGTCCGCTCGCACTGTCAAGCGCTCCTGTCGGCTCGTCGGCAAGGAGGATTGCCGGTTCGCTGGCTAATGCCCTTGCAATGGATACACGCTGTTTCTGACCGCCGGAAAGCTCATTAGGTCTGTGGTCAAGTCTGTGCGCAATGCCCAGCAGCTTCACGATTTCGGTGCACTGCTTCTTAGCCTCACGGTGCCCCATGCCGCGTATAAGCAGGGGCATAATGATATTCTGCATCACATTATAGGTCGGAATTAACTGGTAATTTTGAAAGATAAAGCCGATCTCTTGATTGCGAACCTGCGTCATCTCGCTCTCCTTGGTATCGTGGATTGCCCTGCCGTTCAGATAATATTCGCCGGAATCCAGCACATCCATACAGCCGATAATATTCATCAGCGTCGTCTTACCGGAGCCGGACGGTCCGAGGATTGCCACAAACTCGCCTTTTTTTACGGTGAAATTAATCTCTTTTAGGACAGAAACCACATCGTCGCCAAGCCTGTAGCCTTTATTCACGTTCTTTATTTCAATGATTTTTTCCTCCACTGTCTATGCCCCCTATTCCACAATCCATATTTTCATCAATTCCTTCTTTCCCATCCCGTCACTTTGCAGAAGCATTTTGATTATGTCCCCGTTTGACAGGCGTGAAAATGTTGTGACGGCGCCAAGTTTGGTCTCCACTTCCGTGCCCACGGGAATCTGCATCTGCCCTGCCTCATCTGTTTCAATGTACGTCATGACAACGGTATCCTGTGTGTGATCGGCTGCATCGCGGGACGGCAGTTTTTGCACAGCTGACTTGTCAGTTCCCTCAGCGATGTCTCTGGGCGGCATTCCTCCTCTGACGTTTTCGCTGTCATCATGCGCTCTTCTTTCGCGATTTTGTTCCTGCGGCACGTCAAAATCCACTGTTTTGGCATCAACGATGACATACTCCATCTCATTGCCCAATATGGACGTAATCTTTGCATAGGCATACTCCTGCCCTTCTTCCAGAACAGGCCCGAGGTTTTCATCTGCCGCGTGAGCCTGCGGCAGATACCAATAACATACACCTGCACCTGCTGCCATACATAAAACCAATATCAGAATGATCCACTTAACTTTCTCCATTTTCCTTTCCCCCTAAAGAACTGTTCAGAAATAGCTTGTGACAAGGACGCCATATCAATGTTCAGCAAACTCCCTACTCCTGATTCAGCGCGACGACAGGTATGAGGGATGACGCCTTATAAGCGGGATAAAATCCAAAAATCGTCCCCGTTATCACGCCAAATGCAAGTGACAGCAGCGCACCCAGTGTAGACAACTCCACTCTGACGGAAAAGCTCTCTACCACCGGCGTAATGCCAAATGCGACGAGCACGCCAAGGATCGAGCCAATAAAGCTCATAAAACATGCCTCAAACAAAAATTCCAGCAAAATATCACGCTTGGAACAGCCGAGTGCCTTGAGAATGCCGATTTCATTCGTCCGCTCCTTCACGGACACAAAAAGCACGTTCATAATGCCGATTCCGCCCACAATAAACACGATCACTGCCATCGCGATGAGCAGCAGCTGCAGGGTGTCATTGGACTTTGACGCCGCTTCCATCTTGGTTCCCGCATCGGATATGGTAAATTCCGCGTTTGCATAGCTGTCTGCAAGAACCGTCTTTACGTTTTCGATCACCGTGTCAACGCGGTTGACATCAGCCGCAATTACCGTAATCGTCGGGCTGATATTCTGTCCGGTAATATACTTCACGCCCGTCTCATAGGGAATAAAAATTGCCGTGTCCGGACTGATGCCTGACGATACACTCCCCATCTCCTCAAGCACGCCGCTCACCACATACGGTCTTGCATCAATGTAGACCACATCATCATATGCCGCATAGATACTTCCAAAAATCTCCTTTGCGATGGAATAGCCAAGCACACAGTATTTTTCCTTATTTTCATCATTCTCACTGGTCAGAAATTCTCCTGCTGCCATCGAAAGATTGCTCATGGTCATATAGTTGTTCTTCACGCCTGCAATCGTATAGGATCCTGCCGATTCAAGCTCTCCTCCTTCGACCTCTGTCGTCGTTGTGTAGGATATGGTCACATCTGCGACATCCGGAACAAAGACTGCAAGATCCTCCATGTCCTCTGTGGACAGGACAATCTTCTCCTGATTGGTTCTGTCTCCACCGCCTCCCCAACTGCCAAAAAAACCATTCATAGACGGCATACCGCCGCCCTGCATTCCGCCTCGCATACCTCCGCCGTTTGGCATTCCGCCAGGCATACCCCCACCGGGCATTCCGCCACCGCCTCCCCTGCCGCCAAACGCCATTGCATTTGATTCATAAGAAATATCGATCGCACCCGCATTGAGATTTTTGAACTGTTCCGCGACTTCCAGTTTCCCGCCTGTGCCGATAGCGAGTACCATCATGATTGTGGCAGATCCTACAATGATGCCGACAGAAGTAAGAATCACTTTGAACTTATTCTGGGAGAGATTGATGATGACAAGTCTTAATAACTCTGAAATCCTCATGTTTCACCTACCTTGCTCTCGATTAGGACGATGTCCCCCTCAGAAAGCCCTGCCACGACCTCAACATGAACACCGTCCGAAAATCCTGTGGTGACTTCCTGTTTCGCAATATTTCCACTGTCATCCCGCACCTTGACATAGGATTTTGTCCCTTCTCTGAAAACTGCCCGATTTGACACATAACAGACCTGCTTCATCTCTTTTGTCACAAAGGTCACATCGCCGGTCATGCCCTCATACAGCCCTGACACATCCCCCTGCACCGTCACAGTGACCGTGTAATAAACAGCGCCCAAACTGCTGTCATACGCCGCATCCGATACTTCGGTTATTCTGCCGGAAAAAATTTCATCGGGATACGCCGTAAAAACAATGTTCACTGTGCCGTCCCTGTCAACCGCATTGTAATCATCCTCGCCAAGAGACACGTCCATTGTCACAGTTTCCTGGTCATTCAACACCACAAGGCTGCTTCCGCCAGAGAGCGTATCCCCCTCGGAGAGAAGCACCTCTGTCACAACACCGCTGTATTCGGATAGAATACTGTTGTCCTGTACAGAGCGATCAAACGCTGCAAGCTTCTCCTCTGCCGTGTCATAGCGCTTCTTTGCTGAGAAAAGCTCATTGTCAAGGCTTGCTGTCTGTATGCTGTACCACTCTGACGCCTTGCCGGCGTAGTAGGCGTCAATCTCCTGCGTCTGCCCTAAATCCAGCTTTGCCTTCTCGTAGTCAAGCTGACACTGATTCATGGTGCGGACTGCTGCCTGTATATCAAGCGCAAGCTGTTCAAGCTCCTCATTCATGCTTTCAATCTCTTTCTCAAACTGGTCTGCAAGTTTTTGTGCCGTATCTCTTGTATTCAAATAAACAGTGTAATAGTATGCATTCTCGTGCCGTCCTTCGTAATTCTCAGAGACAGCCCCCTGCGCTTCGCGCAGAAATTTTTGTGCTTCTTCATATTCCTCCTGAAGCGCTGTGAGTTCCAACATGTTTTCATTGTATGTATTTTGTTTGTCGTCCACGTCCTTCGCCGCTTCCTCCACGGCATCCTGATATGTTTTCAGTTCATTTTCATAGACCAGCTGCGCATACTTCCCGTTTGTGACATATGTGTCATATCCCTGCTGCGCCTGCGTTCTTGACTCCTCCTGTTCGATCTGAAGCGCCTCATAGTCTGCCTTCGCATCACTGACATCCTCAGAAAGCGTCTCACGAATCTCATCCACACTTTCCGTTGTCAGGATATAGAGCATATCCCCTTCCTTCACCTCCTGCCCGACTGCAGCCTTTACCTCTGCCACTTCAAGAGACTGGCTCTGAGATGCCGGACCGTCCACATTGAACGAGCCAAAAGACATCATTCCAGAACCGCCATTTCCTGTGCCGCCATTTCCCATACCGCCAAATCCCCCCGGCATGGCGCCAGCCGCCGTCTGACTGCCTGATGCGGATGTGGTATCGCTGTCAACAAGCGCGCTGATATCCAGCTCAAAACGCTGTTCCAGCGTACCGATCTCCACAGAAGCCTCCTCCGTGATCCCCACTGTAAGGCTTCCATACGCTACTTTGCTCTCCCTGTACACAAGCTCTTCCTCGCTGTGCCCATGCCCTGCAAGGCGCAGCGATACGGCAAAGATTCCCACCGCTGCCGCCGCTCCGATCCCCGTAAACAGCTTTGCCTTAGTATTCATCTGCGCCTCCTTTTTGAACTAATGTTCTAATGTAATACTTGTCACCCGCATTGATTCCATCCCTGACTTCAATGTATTCGCCATTGTTAAAACCAGTCGTTACTGGCGTAAGCGCATACGCCTCCCCGGATTTTATATACAGCAGGCTTTTACCGTTTTCCTCCACGACTGCCTTGCGCAGTACATAGTTGATGTTCTCTGTTTCTTCCGTGACAAATGTCACATCCGCCGTCATGCCGCTGTAAAGCATGGAGGTATCTCCCTGTATCGCTACCACTACCGGATAACTGATCGTTGCCGAATTTCTGCTTGTGGCAGTCGTCGTGATCGACGCGATCACGCCGTGATAGATTTCCCCCTCGTATGCCGAAAAACGCAATTCCACTGTGTCGCCTACTCTCATGGACACCACATCTTCCTGTGAAACATCCACGGAAACGGTCATTTCATCCGCCTTCGCAAAGGCGATCAGCGTGCCGGTAC
>CAMWJQ010000191.1 GCA_947174615.1 uncultured Lachnospiraceae bacterium | reverse complement strand
ACACTCTTCCCAAAATCCCTAAAAGGAACCTCCTTGCCTTCAAGCCGCTTGCAGATATTGTAAAAGGCTTGTCCAGCGTCTGAATTTTTTCCTACTAACGGTTCTCCCTGATTCGTAGCAATCACAACATTCTCATCATCAGGTACCACGCCAATCAGCGGTATGCCGAGAATATCAAGCACATCATCGACAGTCATCATCTCACCGCGCCGGATCAGGTCTTGGCGCAGTCTGTTCAGCACCAGATCGACCTTCTTGATCTCGTTTGCTTCAAGCAGTCCGATGATCCTGTCTGCGTCTCTGATCGCGGAAACTTCCGGCGTTGTCACAACAAGCGCATGATCCGCACCGGCGATAGCATTCTGAAAACCCTGTTCAATTCCCGCAGGACAATCCAGAATTATGTAATCAAACTGCTCTCTGAGACTGTCTGTCAGCTTTACCATCTGTCCAGGCGTAATACAGTTTTTGTCTCGTGTCTGTGCTGCCGGCATGAGAAACAGACCCGCATGTCTTTTATCCTTAATCAGTGCCTGCTTTAATCGGCAATTTCCCTCAATCACATCGACAAGATTGTAGACAATGCGATTCTCAAGCCCCATCACAACATCAAGATTTCTAAGCCCGATGTCCGCATCAATCAATACAACACTTTTCCCCATTTCTGCCAGACCTGTTCCTACGTTTGCTGATGTGGTGGTCTTGCCCACACCGCCTTTTCCAGATGTAACAACGATTACTTCACTCATAGGAATACTCCTCCATTACAAATAATGGTTCTCTGGACACCTGCGCTGTTTTTACAGGATAAAATTGTCCAGCAATTCTTTTGTAATAGATTCGATCTGCACTTCACCATTGTGTGTATATGCAATCTTCGGTACGGTTTGAGGTTTCTTAAATCCCCATCGCAGCGTTTTTGGCGGCTGACTATTGTACACATAATCTCCAATCTGAAGGATGCCCGGAAGCATATTGAGCGCTACAACAAAATGATTGCTGTTCCCTCCTGCCCCGGCATATACATCGCCTGTCAATGTGCCAAGCACCACAATATCCTTACTGGAATACACACAGCTGCCCTCACAGACATCTCCCAGAATGATAATACTGTGTTCTGTCTCGATACTCGCCCCATCCTTTAGTGTCCCTCTGTAAAACTGTCCGCTGTTCTCATCATTTTGGAAGTTCAGCATGTTCTGTACGCCGAGAAACTTTAGATTTTTCTCCTCATCCTTTCCCATAAGGCATAGTATTTTCAAACGCGAATTCTGCGTGATTGTATCCAAGATCTCACGCTCCTGTTCCTCTGTCAGCTCTCTTCCCTCGATCGAAACTGCAACGGATGCATCTTTAAAAAACCCATCCGCCTCCCGAAATTTGACCGCAATATCAGCCAGCAGTTCCTGAAATGAGATTGTTCCGTCTAATATGACCGATATGCCATTAGGAAAACTTTTTAAAATCACTGAATTTTTCACATTTGCTCCTTTTAATCCTGTTGTATACCACTGACAGCTTCCGGAATTTCTGCTGTTCCTGTCAGAAGCTCATCCTCCTCTGCCAGACCATAGTAATATTTATATACATCCCTTGCAGTCTGTGCCGCATAATCTGAGCTGTAACCATATGCAATGCGCACTGTCACCGAGATCTCAGGATTCTCATAGGGTGCATAACTAAGAAAAAGTGCATGGTTGGTGCGATTCCGCCCCTCCTGTGCTGTACCAGTCTTGCCGGCAACATGAACCGGCAGATCTTTATAGTATGACTTCTTTTCAACCACGGACCGCATACCAGTATGAATGGCATCCCATATACTGCTGTCAATGTCAATGGTGTTTCTAATTTCTGGCGTATAATCCTTGACTAGCTGTCCTTTGGCGTCTGTCAGTTTATCTAAAATACTTAGATTGTATACGACACCGCTGTTTGCAACTGCCGTCAGATATCTTGAAAGCCCCACCGTCGTGTAGTTGTTAGACCCCTGTCCGATTGTGGATGTAACAATAGTCTCATCAGAAAAATGAGGATCAGACTCTGTGATCTCTATTCCTGATTTTTCTGTGAGTCCGAACAAATCTGCATATTTTTCAAGTCTTGACAGTCCATATTCACTGTTATAGCCAGTCCCATCCTGCGCCAGCCGATAGCCGACTTCATAGAAAAACACATTACATGAATTTGCGATTGCGTTGGACAAGTTCATATTTCCATGCCCCGCGGAGGACCAGCAGCGGCTTGGCGGATCGAGTTTATCAAATATACCGCTGCAGAATATCGTCTCGCTCAACGATGACACAACGCCCTCCTGCATTGCAGCGACAGCTGATACCATCTTAAAAGTAGAGCCCGGCGCTGTCTCCTGCTGGGTGGCAGCACTCCACTGAGGCACCGATAAATCTGCCTGCAACTTTGCAAAGTACTCCGCATCCACGCCGTTTGCCAGTTTATTGATATCATATCCCGGATAAGAAACTAAAGCACGTACTTCCCCTGTCTGGACATCTGTCACTACACAGGAGCCTGAGCAGGGATCAAGCGCTAACTGGGCAGGCGTAATCTGTAACGTCTGTATCATTTCCAGCATAAAATTATAGGCGTTGGTCGATCCATTTTTCAGCGCATTGATCTTGCTCTCCTCAACGGTGATCAGATCTTGTTCCCATAAGAGCATACATACCTGTCTGCCTGTGATGGTCTGGTCACTAATCATATATTTATATATTTTCTTAGAAAATCGGATATTGCCCTGAAGATTTTCAAGAATATACTGTATCATGCTGTCAAGTACTTCTGTCGAATCGGAATACTGTGACTGGACAGACAGCTTGGTGATATCAATCCAGTTTTGTGAGATGGCATAAGTCAGATACTCATTCAGGCTTATAACCTCATCTGTCGTCCATGCAATGTACGTCGGGTCCTCTCTGTTGATAGCAGAACTCATCAACACCCCTTTGTCTGTGAGCATCGATACAATATAACTTTCGTAGTTTTTGTACTCCTTTGTCAGCTGATTATAAGGTGTCTTAGTGACAGAGAGCTCTTCTTTTAATGTCTCCAGGACATTTCGCTGCTTCTCCTGAAAAATCCAGTTAACTTCCTTTTCTGTATCGTAGGCATTCTCATCGGTAAAATGATTAATGTCTATGACATTATTGTCAAAAAGTGCAAAATATACATTGTCAATTGGTACAATAATGTCTTGGCGGGATGCTGCTTTCAATGGGTCATAATTGTAAATATTTCTGGTTTTAGCAACAAGAATGCCGGCAATTTTCTGTTCGAGAATATTGTAGATTGCCACCTGCAGATCCTTGTCCAGTGTGAGGTACACATCATTTCCAGCCTGTGCATCCACATGGTCTGTTGTGTTGATGACTTTTCCCATATTATCTACATAGATGGTCTCTGAACCCTTTTCTCCTTGGAGTTCAAGCTCCATAACCTGCTCGATACCGCCTTTTCCAACCGTGTCATTCATGGTGTAGCTGTCATCCTGCTCTGAGAGTGACGCCAGCTCCTCCGACGATATCTTTCCTGTATAGCCAAGGATATGCGAAAAATAAAACGGATAATTATATTTACGAATCATATCCTCCTCAATAGCAACGCCCTGTAAATCCGAAGCATTCTCCATGATGACGGCAACCGTTTTGAGCGAGACATCTGTGGCAACTGTAGTTGGGATATATTTCTGATAGCTGTACAAACTCATCTGGTATCGAAGTGTCACCAACTGCAGGATCTCTCTCTTGGTATAGCCTTCACCTACGAAAAATTCCTTCTTCCCGTCCGCCTGCTCATGATATGCGCCAATTTTAAACCGCGTGGCAAGATAGTCTATGATTTCCTGTGCCGACGCATTTTTCATGTAATATTTGAAATCAGAACTGTCGATGGCGCGAATGCCATATACATCTGCCTTGAACCGCAAAAGCCGTGTGCCTTCAACAGTAAATTCATAATCATTGTTCTCATTTAATATAATGTTGAAATCACTGATAATATTGTCACCATTGCTCTCAATCATATGAATCAGATTGTACAATGTCGCATTAAGATTTTCATTTTTGCCGGACGTTTCGTACACATCCTCGATAGTCACAGAATACGCAAGCTCATTGTAAGCGAGCAGATTGCCATTCCTATCATAGATATTCCCGCGTGTACCCTCTAACGTCTTGACTTTTTCTATCATCAGGCGAAAGTTGTCCAAATACGATTCTCCGTTAACAATCTGTAAGTCAAACAGCCTGTACACCAAGACTGTCCCCATCGCTGTAAAAACGATAAACAATAACAGCAGTCTGGAAGTAAGCAGATTATACAGGCTCTCGCCAATCCTTTTAAACAACCTTATTGTCACCTCTTTCGATCTCATCCATTGTTCTGTTCAGCAACAAAATACAAGGATATATAAACACTGTAGTGAAGATTGTATAGACAATCTCCGGCAGTATAACATGTTTCAGATAAAAAATGAAATCAAATCTCCCCCTCAAAAGATACAGCAATACATAACAGGTAAAGGAATACACAAAATCACTTGCCAGTATCAATACAAGCGGAAGCTTGATATCATCCTGATAAAAAATGCTGTGAAACACTCCATTTGCAGCTCCTATGTACAAGTAGACCAGTGCATAAAAACCAAGTACATCTCCATAAAATATATCCATCAGCAGCCCACATAAAAAACCCGTGATCATACCGCACTTTTTCCCATACATAAACCCATAAGACACTGTGATGATAATCAGGATATTAGGGGAAATTCCTCCGAAGCTGAGCGCCTGAAAGAGTGTTGTCTGAAAGACAAATCCGCATAATATGATAAAAAATAATATGATATTTCTCTTCATGAACCTGCTAATCCCCTATCTTCTGCTTGGTCTTTAAGATGACAAGCACCTCCTCAAGATGTTCAAAGTCAACCGCCGGAGTGATTTTTCCAGACTTCGTAATATTGTTTGTATCCTGTGTAATCTCACTGATATATCCGATTAAAATGCTTGGCAGATATTTGTCACTGATATTCGAAGTGACTACTTTATCGCCCACCTCTACCGTATTTTGTGAATCGTTGAGCTGTCCAAAACCAATCACTCCTTCCGCCATAAGCTGCAGGGAGCCTTTGACCATCAGATTATCAGAGCTTGCAAGCACCATGCCGCTGACATTCGAATTGTCGTTGATAATTGCATTAACCTTTGCCCAGTTTGAACCAATATCAACAATTCTTCCCACCAGTCCTCCGTCGGCGATCACATTCATATCGACCGCAAGTCCGTCGTCAGTTCCTTTGTTGATTGTAAATGCGTGAAACCAGTTTCCACTGTCTCTGGCAATGATTCTGGCGCCTACTTTTTCATAACCGCTATACTGTTCATCGAGTCTGTACAGCTCACGAAGATTGTTTAATTCATATTTATCCTGCTGAAGCTGTGTATTTTGGACTGTCAGCTCGTCAATCTGCTCTTTGAGTTTCTGATTTTCCTCCAATATGATTCTCAATTCTCCAAGCTCGTCTATACGAACAGATAGCCAAGTGCCGATGCGGCTGACGCCATCCTGAAAAGGGACAACGACATATCCCACCAATTTATTCAAAGGTGTCGCAGAATAATCTGTAAAAAATGTGAATGCCATGAGCGCCACACAGACACAGGTCAAGATCAACAACAAGTATTTGCTTGGAATAGAGAACTTATGCTTTTTTCTCTTCGCCACCGGACTCATGAATACTAGCGCCCCATTCCTTCTAAATATGCAACGGATTTATAGTTGTCATCCTTGATGATCTTCGCAAGACCAAGCACAACGCCTGACACTGGATTTTCGCTTACATTGACCTTTAGACCAGTTCCCTTTGCGATTAATTCTGCCAAGTGTACCACCTGTGATGCTCCTCCTGTCAGATAAATGCCCCTGCGGAAAATATCTGCCGAAAGCTCCGGCGGAGTCCGCTCTAAGATCACCCTGATATTGTCAATAATCACATTAAAGTTTTCAAGCATACTCTCGCTCACTAAATCAGTCGGGATCTCCTTCTCCATAGGAAGCCCTGTCACGATATCTCTGCCATATACAACAGCCTTCCTTTCGTCCGTCTCAAGCTCTCGCAGATCAATCTTGACATTCTCTGCGGTCTTGCTGCCGACAATCAGGCTGAACTCTTTGCGGATCGCATTCTTGATGGACTCATCAAATTTCTGTCCGCCTACCTTAATCAAACGGCTGAGTACAATGCCTCCCAGCGAAAGAATCGAAATCTCTGTTGTGTGGAATCCGACATTCACGACAAGGATTCCCTGTGCATTCTTGACATCAATGTCAAGTCCAAGCCCGTCTGCGACTGCCTTTTCAACACGCAGAATCTTCTTTGCCTTGATGTTGGCATCTTTTACCAGATCGGAAAATGCCCTCTTCTCCACCTCTGTGATGTCAGAAGGAACCGCAATATAAAATTCGGCGGGCTTCACAGCTCCCTTGTTGCAGTCCAGTATAAAATTCTTGAGAATCAGCTGCATATTTTTAATATCCGCAATGACACCATTGCAGAGCGGATATGAGATTTCAATATTGGATGGCGCCTTCTCGAACATTTCAAATGCCGAGTCACCATATGCAAATAAATTTTTCTTATCCTCGATCGCGATCATATTTTTCTCAACAATGACATTGTCACTGTGAGCGTTGTAAATCTTAATTGTTCTGGTACCTAAGTCGATACCAAATGCGTTGTTAGCCAACATAACAACTCCTTTCCTCATAAAAGTCCTTTTTGAATAAAACTGGTATATCTGTTATCTCCAATAATGATATGGTCCAGCAATGGAATTTCAACTAAATCGGATACTTCCTTTATCTTCTGTGTCACCAGCACGTCCTGCCTGCTGGGTGTTGGATCACCGCTGGGGTGATTGTGTAGAATCACGATATAGGATGCCTCATAGCGCATTGCCCTGATACAGATATCTCTCGGCGAGATCAATGTCGAATTAAAAGTGCCTGTCGATAGTACAGACTCGTTCACAATATGCCGCTTGGCATCCAGAAGCACCAGCAAAAGCTGTTCAGTGTCCCTGTGGCGCATCCGTTCCATGTAATAAGCTGCCACTGTCTCAGGCTTGTCAAAGGTCAAATCCGGTCTTGCCTGCATATTCGAAGTGCGTTTGGCAATCTCGGCAATGCACAGCAGCTGTACTGCTTTCACTTCTCCAATTCCGGGGATCTGCATAAGCTCCCTGATATCAAAATGATATAGTCCCAAAAGTCCCATACCCTCTCCAGCCAGCTTTAAAACGTCTCTGCCAAGCTCGATGGGGGTCCTTTCTCTGGTCCCAGTTCTGAGCATAATAGCAAGAAGCTCAGCATCCGAAAGACAATCCGGTCCAAGCCTCATAAACTTGTCATAAGGCAGCTCATCCTTTGCATATATTTCTTTGAAAAGACTCATGTATTTACGCCTTGCTCTCCATAATTAAGCGCAGTAAATAGTCCTAAAGACGATCTTGGCTGAGAAAGTCCCAGCTTTCTTAGTTATCTTACCACACCAACCTGCGTCTGTACATAAAAAAGATTAGATTTTTTTCGACATATTTCCAGTTTTGGAAAAATTTATGAATTTGTTTATACTTTTTTAAATCTTTACGATCCCCGCATCCACCACACTTTGCAATG
>CAMWJQ010000190.1 GCA_947174615.1 uncultured Lachnospiraceae bacterium | reverse complement strand
TGAGTCTGATTTGTATTAGAGACATGTTAAATGATATTAATAGAGTGGTTGTGAAGATTGGTTCCTCCTCTTTGCAGCACCCGGAGACAGGAGACCTTGATTACACGAAGATGGACATACTGGTGCGGGAGCTATGCAATATCAGAAATCAGGGGAAGGATGTCATTCTGGTGACATCCGGCGCCATTGGATGCGGCAGAAAGTCGCTGCATATCAAGCCGCCGCTTACGATTGCACAGAAGCAGGCGTGCGCGGCAATCGGACAGGCGAGACTGATGACAACCTACCAGCGGATCTTCTCGGAGTACAGCCATCAGGCTGCACAGATTTTGCTCACCAGAAATACAATTGAGGCAGATTTAAACCGGCATAATGCACAGAATACATTTCATGAACTGCTTGCGATGGAAGTGATTCCTGTCGTGAATGAGAATGATACGATTTCAACCTTTGAGGTGGAGGATGTGATCGGTGACAATGATACGCTCTCCGCGATTGTCACGGCGCTCACGGGAGCAGATCTGCTGATTTTGCTGTCGGATATCGACGGGCTGTACACAGATGACCCGCGGCAGAATCCGGATGCAAAGTTTATCGCGCAGGTAGATCAGATCACGGAAGATCTGCTCAAGATGGGCAAGTCATCGACTGGAAGCAGTATCGGCACCGGAGGGATGGAAACCAAGCTCACAGCTGCGCAGATTGCGACGTATTCGGGTGCGGATATGGTCATTGCAAACGGCAGGGATGTGCGTGTGATTCACCGCATTATGGAAGGCAGAAATTACGGGACAATCTTTAAGGCAAATAAGGACGAAAAATTTAATTTTACAGATTTTATAGATAATTTGCATCGGTAGAGAGCACAGGGATTAAAGACTGTAAGGAGGATAAAATCGTTGTCAGATAATTCTTCGAGGATAAAACAAGAAATAAAGCAGGAAATAAAGGATACAATACATAAGGTAAAAAAAACCAGTGTGCAGAGTATCGTCACTGGACGGATTGTTTCCATCCTGCCGGTGGTGATTTTGCAGGGGCTGATTATCTATGCCTTGGCGAGATGGCTTGTGCCGTTTGCCACATTGTTTTACAGTGTTTTATCTGTATTGTCAGCGTTGATTGTACTGATTCTCATATCGAAAAGGGATGAGGGAGCCTACAAGATGCTGTGGCTGCTGGTGATGTTTGTCGCGCCGCTGCCGGGAGCGCTGATGTATCTGCTCTACGGGAACAAACGAACAGGAAAAGCGCTGGAACAAAGGTTAAGGGTCGTAAACAGCAGCCTTCCCATCACATTAGCTGAGGACGCAGAGATTCAGCGCCAGTTAGAGCAGGAGGATAAGCGTGTTGCACAAACTTTTGCTTATGTGAAATGTATTACAGGGTTTCCTGTACTGAGAAATGACACTGCGCAGTATTATCCTGTTGGAGAACTTTTGTTTGAACAAATGCTAACTGCTTTGAAAGAGGCGAAGCGGTATGTTTTTATTGAATATTTTATCGTTCAGGAAGGCGCTCTGTGGCAGTCGATGGTCAATGTCATGGAACAGAAAGTGCAGGAGGGGGTCGATATCCGCGTGTTGTATGACGATATTGGCAGTATTGGCACTTTTTCCCACAAAAATCGTGTCTCTCTCTTGAAAAAAGGCATTAAATGCGAAAAGTTTAATCCGATGATTGTGCTGAGCGGGGCATTAAATAACAGAGATCATCGCAAGATTATGGTAGTGGATGGTGTTGTGGCGTTCAGCGGCGGTATCAATCTGGCAGATGAATATATCAATGAGGAACATCCTTTTGGGCATTGGAAGGATATCGGATTCAAAATCACAGGCGATGCGATCAGAAGCTACGCTTATATGTTTATAGAATTTTGGAACGCCTCTTCCTTTGACCAAATTACAAATGAATTGATCGGGAAAGATTATGATCAAATACAGATACAGCGCGCGGAGCGCTCTGACGGTTATGTACAGCCATATTATGATTCGCCGAACAGGGAGGAAGCCGCCAGCAACAATCTTTTTATAGACCTGCTTGGTCAGTCAAAAGATTATGCATGGTTCTACACGCCCTATTTATTGCTGGGAGACGAACTGCGCGACGCGTTTGTGCGGTCTGCCAAGAGAGGAGTCGATGTTCGGATCATCATGCCTGGAATTCCCGACAAAAAGGTGGTGTACCGCATGTCGAGAAGCTATTATCGGGAACTGTTGGAAGCGGGTGTGCGGATTTTTGAGTACACCCCGGGATTTGTTCACGCGAAAGCAAGCCTTGTCGATGACTGCATCGGCACAATTGGCACTGTCAATCTTGACTACAGGAGTCTGTATCTGCACTATGAGTGCAATGCGTTATTTTACAGGGCTTCCCTCCTTGCTGACTTGAAAAAAGACTTGGAGGCGTCTATGGAAGTCAGCAGAGAACGCACTTTGCAGGATGAGAATAAAGGATTGGTGCATAACATAGTAGATAGTGTGCTGCGTATTTTTGCACCGTTGGTGTAGCGTATTTTGTTGAAATTAGTTATAATTTAGAAAGGAATGTTTTATTTATGTTTATAGGGAATCATCTGTCCTCGGCAGACGGATATGAGATTATGGGAAAGGAAGCGCTGAAATTAGGGGGCAATACCTTTGCTTTTTTTACAAGAAATCCAAGAGGCGGCGCAGTCAAGGCACATGACCCTGAGGACGCTGCGAGGCTGTGCAGACTGATGGAGGAACATCATTTTGGCAAGCTGGTTGCCCATGCGCCCTACACACTAAATGTATGCTCTGACAAAGAGAAAATCCGAAAGTTTTCGCGAGAGGCAATGGCTGAGGATTTAAGACGTATGGAATACCTTCCCGGCAATTACTATAATTTTCATCCCGGGTCGCATGTAGGACAGGGAACGGACGCAGCAATACCCATCATTGCGGAGGCGATCAACTATGCCGTGAAGCCGGAGTATACCACGACAATTTTATTGGAGACAATGGCAGGAAAAGGCTCGGAGGTCGGCAAAAGCTTTGAGGAGCTGCGAGCGATTATAGACCTCGTGGAATATCCGGACAGGGTGGGTGTGTGCTTTGATACCTGTCATGTATGGGACGGCGGATATGATATTGTCGGGAATCTGGACGGCGTGTTGAAAACGTTTGACGACATCATAGGACTTGACCGGCTCAAGGCAGTGCATTTCAATGACAGTATGAATGTATGCGGTTCCCACAAAGACCGGCATCAAAAGATTGGTGAGGGTGAAATCGGTGCGGAGGCGTTAAAGGCAGTGGCAAAGCATCCGCTGCTCAAGGACAAGCCGTTTATACTGGAGACGCCAAATGATGACGAGGGATATATCAAAGAGATTGAAATGGTCAGAAGTTGGTAGTATAATTTTTTGTCTTTTTTGAAAATAGATGTTGCAAAGGGTATGGCTGGGGGGTAATATGAATATAGAAGAAAAAATAAAGCGTATCAACGAATTGTATCACAAATCGCAGGCGGAAGGTCTCACAGAAGAGGAAAAGGCGGAACAGGCTGCGCTGCGTGCGGAATATGTGGCAAATGTGCGTGCGAATCTAAGGGGACAGTTAGATAACATTTCCATTCAGGAAAAAGATGGGAGTGTCACTAATCTCGGAGAACAACGCGCAAAACGGATGGATGAACGCAAGATTGAATGAACCACGGAGTGAGGAAATGGAAACCAAAGCAGAGATCAGGAAACGAATACTTGAGGTTCGAAAGGGGCTGGGTGATGAGGAGATTGCAGCCAAAAGCGAGGCGATCGTACAAAGGGTGATCAAGACACCGGAGTATAGGGAGGCAGACAATGTCTTACTGTATGCCGACTATTGTCGGGAAGTCATGACACGCGGTATCTTTGAGGATGCCCTTCTTCACCGGAAAAGGATTTATTTCCCGCGCGTGGACAAGATGACAAAAACAATGGAATTTTATCAGGTAGTCTCGATCAGGCAGCTTGAGCGGGGATACATGGATATCTTAGAACCAAGAGAAGATCTTAGGGTTCGCTATAAGTTTCAGCCAAAGGAGGACACCTTGGCAGTTCTGCCAGGAGTGGCGTTTGATACTTCAGGCTACCGCGTCGGATATGGAAAGGGTTTTTATGACCGATATCTTGCAAACAAACGTCAGATTTCGACAATGGCGCTGGCGTTTGCCTGTCAGATTGTCGATGAAATCCCGCGGGACCCACATGATATCAAGATGGACAAAATTGTGACGGAGGAGATTATCTATTCGTTTTTAAGAATATAAAATGGTGGATAAAAACATCAGAATGGAGATAAGTTATGACAATAAAGGAAAAAGCAGCGGCGATGAAGCTTGACAGTACCTTGATGGCATCCAGACCTGCTGAGATGAGAAATCGTGCACTGTCTGCAATGATCAAAGCACTGCAGGCGAATCAGGCGGAAATTTTTCGTGCAAATGATCAGGATCTGGCTGAAGCGGCAGAAAATAAAGTGCCTGAGGCAGTTGTAAAGAGACTGAAATTTACACCACAGAAGCTTTCGGACGCAGTAAAAGGGATTGAAAATCTGATCGCTATGCCTGATAAAGTCTATGAGACACAGCTTGTAAGAGAGCTTGACGAGGGCTTGACGCTTGTGCGTGAAAGCTGTCCAATTGGTGTGATCGGCGTAATCTTTGAGGCGCGGCCAGATGCGATGGTACAGATTGCCAGTCTGTGCATTAAAAGCGGCAACTGTGCGATCTTAAAAGGCGGAAGTGAAACGAAACATACGAATAAAATATTATTTTCACTGATTGCACAGTCTGCTGCGGAGAGCGGTCTGCCGGAGAACTGTCTCTTTCAGGCGGAGCAGCGCGATGAGATTTCGGAGCTGCTGTCATGCCATGAGTCCGTTGATTTATTGATACCGAGAGGTTCCAATGCCTTTGTGCAATATATTATGGACAATACAAAGATTCCTGTCATGGGGCACGCGGACGGTATCTGCCATATCTATGTGGATAAAGCGTTTGATATCGACAAGGCGGTTCCTGTTCTCATTGACGCCAAGACACAGTATACAGCCGCCTGCAACGCAGTAGAAACGCTGCTGGTGCACAAGGACGCAGTAGATCTTCTAATGCCGCGGCTGAACCAAGCATTGAGAGAACATCATATTGAGCTGCGTGCCACTGCTGACATTGCTGATCGGTATGACAGCATACAGGCGACAGAGGAGGATTTTGAGACAGAGTATCTTGATTTGATTCTCTCTGCAAAGACTGTTAAAAATATAGATGAGGCAATCGTACATATTAATAGATACGGCTCCCACCATACAGACTGCATTATTACAGAAGATCAGGAAGCGGCAGAATATTTTATGAGAATGGTGGATTCTGCGGGCGTGTATCAGAACTGCTCAACGCGCTTTGCAGACGGCTTCCGCTATGGCTTCGGTGCAGAGGTGGGCATCAGTACCGGTAAACTTCATGCAAGGGGACCTGTGGGCATCGAGGGACTGCTGACTTACAAATACAAACTCTTTGGAAACGGTCAGATTGTCGCAGACTATGCTTCTGGAAAAAAAGAATT
Organism: uncultured Lachnospiraceae bacterium; assembly: GCA_947174615.1. GTDB lineage: Bacteria > Bacillota > Clostridia > Lachnospirales > Lachnospiraceae > COE1. The sequence goes on along the minus strand of CAMWJQ010000190.1, from coordinate 2,159 downwards.
TCATTTTAAAGATTGTATGTGATAGGGGGAACACGATGATGAAGAATAAAACATTTCTGCAAAAATGTAAGACTGGAATAACACTGGCTGTGCTGACAGCGGTTGTGACGTTGATAAAACCGCCTGCCACAGCGCTTGCCTTTAATGTGACGCCAATTCAAATGGTGGAGATGTACGCGACCTCGGCGACGCCAGTGTATGCAGTGCCGGATGTGTATTCACCTGTAGTTGTATATCTGGAACGATTTACGAATGTGCGTGTTTTTGGCATTACGGACAATGGATTTTATCAGGTGGATTTGAATGGAACCTACTATATCCCGGGTCCTTTCATGGTGTCACAGATCGAGCCGGAAAAGACAGAAAAACAAAAGGCGCTGGACAATTTAGAAGATTTCACTGCGGCTTACAGGATGCAGTTAGAGTTTATGGAAAGTTACTGTGAGGACTTTGCTTTAATCGACGTGACAGGTGACGGCGTCCCTGAAATCTTTGACGATGCAGGCAGGGAAATCTATACTTACTATGATGAGCGCCCAGTGATGATCTATTACTCAGACTATCCGGTGACATTTTACTATTCCAAAAATGACAACAAACTAATGGGGAAATACACATGGAATAAGAAGGAAATCTGGGAAGTATACAATAAAGACGTCTCTCTGCTGCCGTGGGGACAGTTTAAGTGTATATCAACCAACGCAGCTCCTTATAAGGGACATGCAGTTGCGGTTTCACGGGAGTATAAAAATGATGCTGAGACCAGAGCAGACCTCTATAATATTCTGAAGAAGATCCTATCATTGTAGTTTGTGAATTATTTGACAGAGCGTACCTTCTGGGTGCGCTCTAATAAAATATAAAGACAGGAGAAAAAATGTTTGGCAGAAAGAAGAATCAAAGTGTTTTTTACGATAAAGAAAATCAAATTCCTGTTCTGAAATGCAGTATTTGTAACGGTGAGCGTGTTGCAGGTTTCAAGAATATCCACACAGGAAAGTTTGAGGAGATTATGTTTATCAAAACGGATCGGGATTTAGAGGAATTTAAAGCGAAATATGGGGTGGAAACGATCGGAAAAGAGTATTGATTAATCCGGGAATCGCTTCGGCGTTTACTGCTAATTGGCGCATCCAGAGCGTCCCAGATTATAGAGACTGTGTGGGATGCTCTGGAATATGCAATTTTATACAGAAGAACTTGTAAATCATTTCACATACTCTGTCAATAGTAAAAATGTATTTAAGACACCATCCATGTGACTCCGCTCATAGCCATGTGAAGCATAGACTCCAGTGCCAATCAGTCCGTGTTTTACATCGTGTCCGGCAGTGAGCGCCACATCTGCGTCAGATCCATAATAAGGATATACATCGACTGCGAAATCAAGATTTTGGCGTTTGGCAGCATGGATAAGATTTGTGACAACATCATAAGTATAAGGTCCGCGGCTGTCTTTGGCACAGATAGACACTTGATGTTCTGTGCAGGAAAGCCCATTTCCAACACATCCCATATCAACAGATAATACCTCAGCGACATCTGATGGAATAGAAGCAGCGCCGCCGTGTCCTACCTCTTCATAGACTGTAATATGGTGATATACAGTTCGAGGCAGGGTTATTTTTTCGTCTTTTATAAACTTTGCAAACCCAAGCAGGATACCAACGCTAAGCTTATCATCCAGAAAACGACTTTTAATATATCCATTTTCTGTAATGGTGGTACGTGGGTCAAAACATACGATATCACCAGGCAGGATGCCAAGTGCGAGTGTGTCCTCTTTTGTTGTGACCTTTTCGTCCAGCACTACCTCCATGACATCAAAGGAACGGGAAGTTTCATCAAACTTATCATTTACGTGAATCGACGCGTCACACAGCTGAAATGTTCCAGTATAGATTTTCCCATCACGCGTGTAGATTCTACAGTTTTCCGCCTCTGCATTGTTGGCATTCATGCCGCCTATGGGGGATAGCTTGAGATAGCCATTTTGCTGAATCTCACAGACCATAGCGCCGAGTGTATCCATATGCGCTTCCATCATAAGGGAGTCTCTTTTGTTAGAATTTCTGCTGATTTCACAGAACACGCCGCCTTTAGTGGTTCGAACAGGTGTATATCTGTCTCTTATACCCCTCTGACGCTGCCGACGATAA
>CAMWJQ010000189.1 GCA_947174615.1 uncultured Lachnospiraceae bacterium | reverse complement strand
CTCTCTGTCTCACAAAAGATTTGCTTCATCACCACATCTCGCTGTCTTATAAGCTTCTCCACTTTTAAGGCAAGCGTGTCTGCCGAAAACTCTTTCATACCTACCAGCCAATTCTCTAATTGTATTGTCTGCATAAGTGACATTACTTTCGTCGAATACTGAATTGCCACAATAGGACAACATTTTTTTAGAGCAAATATAATTGAATGCATCCGCATTCCAATCAGTACATCACAATCTGATAAGAGCTCCTGAATCCTGTCATATCCCAACAATCCAAGAAAAAATATGTGTTCTTTATCTATATGTGCTCGTTCACAGACTATTTTCGCCGGCTCCATATCTCTTGTAGATGTCTGAAAAAAATAAATGTCATAGTTCTGCTGTTTCATTAATTTGACAAATCTAACCATTTCGTAAAAAAACATTTTTTTATCTTCCACACCATATAATGTCAAATTCAAATACAAATTTTTCTTCTCCTTTATCATAGGATATGGTGCTCTTGGTCTTTTATATCCAAAAACATTATCTGCCGAACGATATATTCTTCCCTTGTACTGTAAGATTTTCAATACTGCTTCATCTTTTTCTTCACGAAGATATATACATTCATGCAAACTAATACACTTCTTTAAAACAACTCTGCCGACAGATTTGTTTTTAGAAGTAATTCCTACGTTATATCCGATAATTTTTACATTTGGATTTTCTTTCTTTGCCCAGATCAGAAACGGTGTATATGCCGCCACAAAATTATATAAAGGATTCCAGATTTTCTGGTCAAATAATATTCCTGCTGTCGTGTAAATATAATCTGCTGAAGCAAATTCGCCGAATAGCTTCCTTATCGCCTTTACAAATGTTCTAACATTTTTCTCTATCGGAATCGGCATAATTTCTATATGTTTATGGTCCCCAATGACGTTAGCAATAAAACTCATTCCCTTTTCATTCAATGCAGGAATGACAAGCACTATATCCATTCCCCGTTCCATTCCCCTAAACAAGGAATGTGCTGTATTTTGAACACCATTTACAATTAATTGAATAAAATCATTAATTATAGCCTCCAATACAACCATGTCTCCCGCATTATTTCCAGCAAAACTCCCTAGCAGAATAACCTTCACACATTTCCCCCTCTCTTATGATACTCTTGAAATATAATCCCTGTTTCAATAAATAAAAACATCAAATAGGGTGTCAAAGCCAGATCTGTAGCTACCGACGCCCCAACAGCACCAAATCCTGGAATCAATACAGCATTTAATATAACATCAAAAACAATGGTCATAAAAAACACAATACTGCGAACCTTTGCCTTGTTCTGATAATCTAAGAAAAGCACCAGGAACTTAGAAAAACTGCTCATCACATAATAGGGCAGAAGAAAATACAGAACTTTGGCAGCAAACAAATACTTTTCTCCATATAATACTCGAATGGCAAAACTTCCTAACAATGCAAAAAAAATTGTAATTCCAAATGTGACTGCTCCGTTACAAAGCATTACCTTCTTAAACTGCTCTTTCCTTACTTTGACATTTTCTACTGTAATGTTTGCAAACACTGGCATCATACTTGTTGATAACGCCAGATTTACGTGAATCGCCTTGGAAGAAATCTGTTTTGCAATTGAATATACAGCAGTATCATATCCTTCGCAAAAATATCCAAGCATGAATGTATCAATCTCTGTCAGCAGTATCGAGCCAATTCCGCTCAGTGCGATATATTTTGCATACTCAAAAATTTTTTTCCCTTCAGATATGATGCATTCTCTTCTGAAATGCTTTTTTTCTAAATGATATTTTTTGAATACAATCCAAAAACCGACAAGAACTGTCAACAACAGTGAAATTATAAATCCGTAAATAATACTATAAACGCTCTTAATGATCAGCAAACCAGTCAGACCAAATACAAAGTAACCCGCATATTCACAGGAGCTGATGACAAGCAACCCCTTAAAATCAATGAAACCGACAAAGATCTCCTTAAAAAATTCTGAATAACTATTCAAAAATACAACACTGCTTCCAAGCAGCAGCAGCTGTGGTAAATGCACATACTTTTCTATATCAAATAGCTGCATTCGCCACATCGCGATCACAACGATTAAATAAATCAACGTCAATAATAAACTGACAATGAAACGAAGCAGCAGCGCAGACGCGAAAATCTCCATTTTTTTCGAAGTTTCTGCCTTCGCGATAAATATTTTGCTGGATACATTGACGCCAAACCATACCACACTATAAATGATTGTGATTATCGCGTAGAAATATAGCCATTCTCCATATGCATCTGTATTTAAAATTCTCGCACATAAAATATCAAATACAAAAAAGAAAATCATTGTAACTGCTTTTGCCGATAAACTGTACACACTATTGACCATCATTGTATTTGACTTTATTTTTCCTATTCGTGATATCATTTTTACGGATGACCTTTTATACTGGAAATATATGCGTCCGCAATCGCATCTGCATAAAATTCTTTTACTTTCTTTAAGTTATTCTGTCTCATCTCACACATCAGTTCGCTGTGGTCAATCAAACGCGTGATTCCCTCTGCAAGTGCATCTGCGGAACAATGTTCTACCAGCAGACCATTCACATTTTCCTTGACAATATCAATCTGTCCTCCATAATTTGTTGACACAATCGGCAATCCAACCTGCATTGCTTCCTGTAGCACAATCCCAAATCCTTCATGCACAGAACTTAACACATACACATCTGAACAGCTCAAATACTGAAATTTCTTTCTTTCTGTGACAAAACCAGGCAGTATCACTCTGTCTGCTAATTTCTTATCTTGTATGATCTTTTCCAAATGCTCTTTTTCAGGACCTTCCCCTAAAATAATCAGCTTTACATCTGTTCTGTCGATTTGCGACAATGCGTCAATTAGATAATCGTATCCCTTACGCCGAACCAGTCTGCCAACAGAGATCAGATACGTGTCTGTCTCATTCATTCCCAGACTTTTGCGCGTCACCTCATCAAACGCCACCTTCTGATATGGAAGAGGAATGATTTTTATGTTCTTTTTACAGGGATAATATTTTTGCGCATTCTCTCTTGTGTTGCTAGACTGTGCAATCACATAGTCAGAATGCTTTATGACATATTTAATACAAAGTCGAAGGAGAAGCCATTTATGCGGTGAAAATCTCTTTGTAGGGTCATAGATATCACCTCCATGCAGCGATAAAATGTTGGTTATTTTGAATTTATTCGCGATTCGAACCCCCAATGGACCTGTTGGAACTGCAAAATGTGTGTTGACAAACTCATATTGATTCTGTTTACACAGGGAAACTGTCTTCCGATATGCACACACCGGGAACGATAACAATGAAATCATGGATGCATTCGCCTTATTTTTTCTGCCCAATACAGGTACTCTATGAACATATACTCCGTTAATCTGCTCTTTTGCCTTGAGTCCTTCAAAATGTGTCGTGACATAATCAACATGGTATCCCTTTTGTGCAAACGCCTCCGCCAGCTTCTTTGCCGCAACACCACCGCCTCCTCCTAGCGGCGGATATTCATAATTTAATATCAATATTTTTTTTTCATTACCCATTTTGAACCCCTAATTCACTTAGTAAAATATTGCTCTGACCAAAGTCTCCCAGACTTTTAAATTTTTTCGAAATTAAGACTAAACTGCACTTTATAGACAACGTATTTTTATTATTCATCTTCACCGCACCTCGCCATATCTATACTTTTTGCATAAAATATTTTCCTGCTACTCTTTATATTCACTAATTTCTTTTATACTATACGACGAATCCACATGCGTTCCATAGTAGGTCTTGACCAATATCTCACTCATTAAACCAAATATGAACAATAAAATTCCAATAATGATAAAGAAAATTGTCAGCAACGGTGGAAAAATATTGTTGGACATTTTTCTGCCTTCACAGAACAGCACAATAGACCAGATCCCGCACCCCCCACCCAAGAGCAGAAATAAAAATCCCATACCTCCTAACAGATGTAATGGTCTTGTTGAGTATTTGTTCCAAAACCAGACGGAGATCATATCCACAAACCCTTTGATAGTACGTTTCCAATTGTATTTTGTTTTGCCAGCAATCCTTGGTCGGTGGTTCACCACAACTTCTCCAACCTTGAATCCTTTTATTTTCAATATCGCCGGAATAAACCTATGCTGTTCCCCATATAGATTAATATGCTCAAAACATTCTTTTCTGTATACCTTGAGTGAACATCCACTGTCATGAATGCCATCATGCACTAAAATATGCCGCAACAGATTCGCACCTCTTGATGTAAACTTTTTCATCATAGTGTCTTTTCTGTGCTTGCGCCAGCCCGATACGACATCAAGATCATTTTCCTCAAGATACTGGATCATCATTGGAATGTCTGACGGATCATTCTGCCTGTCACCATCCATCGTCACGATATATTCATACTGCGCCGCCTTAATACCAGCATCCATCGCCGCAGTCTGTCCAAAATTCCGCCGCAGTCCGATATATTTGAGCGGACGAAGCGTTTTACAGCTCTCCTCTGTCCTGTCTGAAGATCCATCATTTACAAAAATAATCTCATACTCATACTGGTTTGCCTCACAGACATCTTTTATTTCCTTATGAAGTTCAGCGACATTGCCCTCTTCATTATATACTGGTACTACAATTGATACTTTTGCCATCTTCATCTCCTTACAGGCTACATATTCAAACATATATTTGTTCTATAATTCTATCAAATCTGCAATAATATTGCATAGTATAATAAATTCATCTATCCCAGATCTAAACTCTTAATCCCCTGACTGCTATCCATAATTTTACTATGTTCATTCTATCATATTATAAAATTAAGTCAACAATCTCTAATCTGCTTCATCCTCAATTGCATCATCTCCTTCACCCCTAATAGAATATATGGCATATGCCATCACCAAAGGCATGCAGTATATTATTGGCAACGCATATCTGGGATGTACAATCGGAGCAGCAACGATTACCAAATTACTAATTATAACAGGAATAGAAACAAAACAGATACTCCTTTTCCGTTTATATACAGATACTATTAATATATAAACCAAAAGCAGATTATAAAAAGCGACCCTTGAAAATATCCCCAACATTGGCAATTGAAACATGATATTGTAAAAACTTTTTAAATTGTATTCCTTTTCCTTGATTGGTTCGATCTCCTCTATTCCTAACAGTACTATCCAGTCTCCCCTATTTTTATATGTGTCAAGATACAGCGCACTTGTCTTAGCAGCAGGATACAGCAAACGATAATTTTGATTTATCGTTGCATTAATATAGGTAAAGGGATGTCTTCTAAACTGACGAAACCACACTTTAACATAATCTAACAACGATTCAAATGTACTCTCTCTTTTAAAAGTATTCTTAACACGGTCTGATAACATGGGATCGTAATTTAGAGCCAGATTGTCATAATCCAGTATGCGGTCAATCACCTGCCGTTCTTCATCTGTTACTTCATCTCCATGATTTGTAACATATCTGGCAGTTTGCTGAAAAGGGAGCGACAACATTTCTTTAATGCTTCCTTTTTCAATATGATATATCTTATCCAGTGAAAAACTTATCAAAAAAGGGATAAAAACGATCAAACTCATACAAATGGCAATCCTCACCATATGCTGTTTGGAATGAAATAATACGCCATCCTTCCACAATGCCCCAATCATAACAATCAACATTGGATATATTATATATTTTCCATTATTGCGAAACAATATCACCAAAACGGCTGATACTACAAAAAGAATGATATGTTTGATTTCCAGCCAATACCCCCCCCCGAGGTATAATGCGTTCATATATCAACTCAATTAAAAACAATACAAAAAAATACGAGTATAATGTATCCTTCGTTATCAATCCTATATATGCTGTATAGTACGGTACTGTCACTGCGATAAACAATGTTAGTCTGATCATCCATTTAGGAGAATCTAATTTTTTCATTGTCACGATCCCATAAGAAAGAATCGCTGCAAAGATAACACTCTGCAGCAAAATAAAAAGAAACAGCCCCATATTCGCACTGCCTATTTTTTCTCCCAGCTTTACAGCCATGCCAATCACCCATGTATGAAAAGGCGGATGATGCGCAGTAAAGGTTTTTCTTCTGTAAAACATAGACAGCTGTGACCATGCATCACTGATAATGCTCGCCGGATATGCCATGACCAAATGCGGTATCCAAAGTATCATCAAAAACAAAAAGGTCTTAAATCCGCTTTTCTTCGTTTCCTTATTCAATTTCATATCATGCAGCGGCTTTCTGCCTTCCCTGTCCGCAAATATAAATACAGCTTTTCCAATGAATATCAATAAATTCACTGTTCCGATATAGTAGATGATCGACTTTACTATCTGTCCAGTTGTCTCATATATATTTATCAGACTGTTATTGATCGCAAAGCTTTTTGCCATCAGCCATACCAATCCAATCATGTAGCATATCAGATATAACATCTTATAAGCTGTAAATTTTATCCGATCTTTGTTCACATGCTCAATGATCATACTGACCAACAAAATCAGAATAAATACGACTGTCGATTGAAACGCATCTACGCTCAAACTCTTTTCTAAATTCACAAGCCACTCTGCGCTGACTGCAAAATCCACATCTTTATAATCAGCTATACCAAATTCCATCGTAAATGTAAGTGTTGTCATCAAAGAGAATAGTACCCAACATATTACTTTTGCATACTGTCTATATTCATGCATTTTTACTTTTAGCATTTTAACCCCTCTCTTTTGTAAATTACCTACAAAAATTGTTCTTCATTATCTCGTAACAAAAAGCTCAGGAACTGTCACGAAATGACATGGAAATATTGAGTTGTCGTAGTAGTGCTAATTTCCCAAAATTTTATTAATATTAAATGCAGGCAAGACAACACATTCTATACCTGGCTGTGCGGTCAACAGTGAAACTTCACTTCTTAAATAGGGCATCAAAATTGCGATCGCATTTTTGGAAATCAATGAATTTTTTAGTTCCTCATTTATGTCATCTTCTGGTTCAAACGAGAAAAAACCTGTTAAACTTATTTCAAATATATATTCTTCGGGTTTATTACCTTTCAGATTTAATGTAATCCGATATATATCAGCATTCTGCTTTTGAGAGATACTGGATTGTATTTCCAGTTCAAGTTCCTTTTCGGAAGAAAATCCCAGCCTTCTAAACTCTATTTTATCAAAAACTATTTTGTCTAGCTGCAATACACTCTGTAATGTTTCTTTGTTTCCCATAATAGCCTCACTCCTACGCTGCATCATAGCTCATCTCATTGCTTTTCCAGTTTCCCAACTTAGTAAACTCCTCTATCTTAACAGCTTTCACATTATGTGATATATATCTACCACTCAAATCAATATATCTTAAGAATCTGTCTATCGTCAACTTAAATGAAAACTCTTCTACATAAACATATTTTTCTATTGAAGCATCAGAAATTTTCAGTATACAATCCACTAATTTAGTATCTAATAAAGTCGGGTTTAGATCTATATCAAATTTATCTACACTCAAAAACTCATTATCAAATTTTTGAACATACTCTTTTACATCCTCGGACAAAATTTTAAAGCAGGCATTTTCCTCTGGCAGCAACGAAATATCTAAATCAGTGATCTGATGTCTTGTGATTTGATCCAATGAAATCTCTTCACCAGATAACACTTCCCAATAC
>CAMWJQ010000188.1 GCA_947174615.1 uncultured Lachnospiraceae bacterium | reverse complement strand
TTCCCAACACTTTGATAGGGGATAATCTTATACTTCTCCGGATACTTTTCCAGCCACTTTTTTGTTTCTTCTGTCTCCTCCACCACGCTCACTGGTTTGCCAGATACAGGGTCTGTCAATAAATTCCCCGTGTCAAACAGTGCCCTGTATACCGCATTCTCGCCTTCCTCTGTCAGTGTGACCTTGTAGATCTGCCTCGCCTCTGTCCATTTCCTGTAAGCAAGGATAAAAACCACAATCATTGCAATCACCGCGATCACCATCATGTGTGCCAAGCGCTCTCCCACCAGCCTGCCTGCACACTCCATCAGCTTCCCATAAGCAAACTCCATGCCATGCAGGTATATGATTCCCATAATCAGCCTCTGATATGATATCTTACGCTTCCACGGATGCTGAATACATATGAGAAGCATTCCTGCATCCAGCCCAAGCACCAGCAGAATATAACTGACACCGTAACCAACTCCAAGAATCAGAATCAGCACTGCCCCTATTCCGCCGACAAGGGATGCAGCCAATAGTCTGATAAATACAAGCCTTTCTTTCAAAAGCAGCTGCGTCAACAGCAGCAACTGCATATTCATCAGAACATTTTGTGCCAGAAAAATGTCAATGTATACCTCATAAATTCGTATCACCTCCATCTGGCTGCTTTATTCCTTATGCGCCTGTGCCCATTATACATAAAAATCCCATGCTTTTTTGTCAAAGCATGGGACAAAATATTGTTTATTTTTCGACTTTTTCTGAACCGGATATTATCTCTTTAAGAAATTCGGAATGTTCAAGGTCTGCTCCTTCACATTACTTCTCAAATCTGTTACTGGTCTGGGCGGAACATTCTGCTGCGGCGCCTGTCCATTGGGCTGCTTCATATTGAGATTCGACGTTCCCTGCGGTCTGGGGCGAACAGGCTGACCTGGCATCACGTTTGGCTTCACTGAGAAATTACTGTTGATTCTGCCCATCGTATTCATTGGATTGTTGTTAGCATTCTCAACAATACCTGTCGCAATCACAGTGACTGTACATGAATCTGCCATATCCTCATTGTACATCGCTCCGAATATAACATTGATATCCTCGCCAGCAAGCTCCTGTACATAGCTTGCCGCATCATTTGCGTCAAAGATCGAGATATCGCCTGAAATATTGAGGATCACATCTGTCGCTCCGCTGAGGGTTGTCTCCAAAAGCGGCGAATCGACAGCCATCTTGATCGCCTCTGCTGCCTTGTCCTCCCCCTTGCCATATCCGATACCAATATGCGCGATACCTTTTTCCTTCATGACTGTCTGCACATCTGCAAAGTCAAGATTAATCACAGATGGTACATTGATCAGGTCCGTAATTCCCTGTACAGACTGCTGTAATACCTCATCCGCCTTCTTGAGCGCATCAGGCATGGTTGTCCGCCGATCGACGATCTCAAGCAGCTTGTCATTTGGAATAACGATCAATGTATCCACATGTTCCTTGAGCTTCTCAATCCCTGTCAGTGCATTCGTCATACGCGTCCGCGCTTCAAACTTGAACGGTTTTGTGACTACGCCAACGGTGAGGATTCCCATCTCCTTTGCAATCGCTGCCACAATGGGCGCTGCGCCGGTTCCAGTGCCGCCGCCCATTCCACAGGTGACAAATACCATGTCCGCACCTTTTAATGATTCCTTTATATCCTCGGAACTTTCTTCCGCTGCCTTCTCCCCCACTTCGGGTTTTGCGCCCGCGCCAAGTCCCTTCGTCAGTTTCTCCCCAATCTGCAAAAGCTTTGGCGCTTTGCAGAGCTGCAATGCCTGCTTATCAGTATTCACTCCTATAAATTCAACACCTGTAATCGTCTCATCTATCATTCGGTTGACGGCATTATTTCCCGCACCGCCTACGCCTACAACTATTATCCTTGCCGCTGCATCTGTTTCATTTGATCTAATCTCGAGCAAGTTTCCTTCCTCCTTCACAATTCCTATTAAATTCCATCTAACTTATCATATAATTTTTTTGGCAATTAATCAACCTATTTTTTACTTTTCTTTTTCACTTTCCTATTTTCCTCTCTCAAAAGTGACACTTTTTCGTTCCGCAGTATAGTTTTGGAGATCAAGCGTTCCCTTCTCCCCCACTAATGATGGCAGAATCTGTGGCAGCTGCATCAACTTCTCGTCGAGGTTCTCGAGCGCACCGATATTGACCTTCACTTCGTCATACCCCAGCATTACATTATAATTTTTGTCAAACTGTATCTTGTCACAGAGGACATTGTACTTATTGAGAAGCTTGGTGATCGTCAATATATTCTGAAAAATACGATTGTTCTCCACTGGAAGCTTCTCATAGAGCACCACATGGTCAAATTCCAACCCTGTCACCTGCGGTATTCCCTTTGTCGTGACCTTTGAGGATTCCACCACGACACCCTCATTGTCAAAATACATATATCGTCCAAGATATTGCACATATCCCGCGAGCGCTTTTTCGTACACCGTAATTCGGATGGTGTCATTGGACTGGACCACGACATCCATCGTCTCGACAAACGGGACCCCCTCTATTCCCTTATTTTTATATTTCAGAGACAAATAGAGGGAATTGTCACCAAGATATCCTGTCATGACCATTGCCTTGATCTCCTCAGCAGAATAGTGCTTATTACCGTCCACCTGAACCGTTTTGACCGCGTAATAGGTGAGTACAAAGTATAGGGCGGCAAGAAATACATTGATGATGCCCAACATGATAATAATGCGCTGTTTCAGCTTGATATCCGGCATTTTTGTTATCGTACTATCCCGTTTATTCATGGTTTTTGCCTTTTCCTCATATACGCATTTTCCCCAGTACTGTCTCAATCCACAGAACCAATACGTGCCCCCAGTTTCGCAAGATCACCCACGATATCCTGATAGCCTCTTCGGATATACCCTGAATCCGCCACTGTTGTGATGCCCGCTGCGCTGAGCCCGGCGACGACAAGGGCGGCACCACCTCTTAATTCCCTCGCGATGACAGTCCGTCCCTCAAGCTCTGTGACGCCTGTCACAATCGCCGTATCTCCCTCTACCGTGATATCTGCTCCCATCCGTTTTAGCTCTTCAACGATGCGAAAACGGCTTGAGAAGATACGCTCTCTGAGTATTAATTTTCCCTTTGCCACACATGCTGCCGCAAGAAGCGGCGACTGCAGGTCTGTGGGAAATGCCGGATACACATCCGTCTCTATGTAGGGCATATTTTTGATTCTGTCACGGTCACATGCATCGATCGTGATTTCGCCGTGCGCTTCATCCATCACAATCCCTGCCCCCATCTCTGTTATAATATCACAGCTCCTCCCCAGTTGTCCGATGGGAATATTTTCCAGCGTGACAATTCCCCCTGCTGCGAGCGCTGCAAAAAGATAGGTTCCCGCAACGATTCTGTCGGAGATTACAGTATAATCCACACCGTGAAGTCTGGACAGCTCCACGCCATGTATCACAATCCTGCCTGATTTGAAAAAAGTTCCTGCATAGTCAATATTGGCGCCAGCCATATTCAAAAACTTACACAGCTCAATCACTTCCGGCTCTCTCGCCGCATTTTTAATGATGGTCGTTCCCTGTGCCGTCACTGCCGCCAGAATCGCATTCTGCGTCGCACCCACACTCGAGAACGGAAAATCGATCACAGCCCCTTTTAGCTCATCAGCATATGCATGAATATGATTTCCTTCTGTCCAGATTTGTGCCCCAAGCTTCTCCAGTCCATACAAATGCAAGTCAATCGGTCTCTCGCCAATCACGCAGCCGCCCGGATAATTGACGCAGACCTCTCCCAGCCGTCCGAGCATCGCGCCCATCAGCACGACAGACGAACGCATCGCAGAGACATATTTTTCAGGCAGTCTCCGCTCCCGCACGCTGCGTGTGTCGATCACAATCCTGTTATCTGTATATAAATGCGCTGTATCAACTTCTGCCCCTGTACTTATTAGGAGATTACACATGCATTCGATATCCGTAATATTCGGGCAGCCTCTCAGCACGCACTTCCCCGGTATCAGCATGCACGCCGCCAGTATTGGAAGTGCTGCATTTTTAGACCCTTGTATTTGTATCCTGCCGCCAAGCGGCTTTTTCCCCTCCATCCGTATAGACTCGTCATTCCTGCCAAACTGGGTCATAGGCTTCACCACATCAACATATCAATCATAATATTATATGCGCAAGCCTTATAGAAATTCCCATTTACCTGCAACTTTTACTCACATTTAATACAATTCCAATCTCGGTCAGCAAAAACAGTGTCGAAGTACCCCCATAGCTGATAAACGGCAGTGTGATACCTGTGTTTGGAATGGTGTTTGTCACAACGGCGATATTGAGTATCACCTGTATGGCATAATGCGCCATCACCCCCACCACCAGCATTGCGCCAAAGCGGTCCACTGCCTTGTTCGCAATAATCATACAGCTCCAGATCAGCACCACAAAGAGCAGGATGATCGCCAGTGCGCCAAACAGTCCCAGCTCCTCACATATGATAGAGAAAATCATGTCATTCTGCGCCTCGGGCAGAAATCCACGCTTCTGCATACTCTGTCCCAGTCCTTTTCCCCAGATCCCGCCAGAGCCGATGGCATACAGCGCCTGCAGTGTCTGAAATGCCTGATCTGTACTGTATGCTTCGGGATTGAGCCACGCTGCGACACGCGCCAGACGGAAAGTGGAACCCGATGTATCCGCATTTGACACATAGGATACCACTGCAACAACTGCCGCAATGACCAGTGCACCCATCGCAAAAAACCATTTGTAATCCGGCACTGCCACAAAGACCATTGCAACCGCAATCCCCAGAATAATGATTGCCGAACTCATATTGTTTGTCAGCTCATAGACAAGCACTGCCAAAATTGCAGGCGGTATCATCACAATCGCTAGACCTTTGGGTTTCCTTATGACATTTTTTCCCAGACTTTCCAGCCTTTGTATAATACTTGCCACATAGACAATCACACCAATCTTGGCTACCTCTGCAGGTTGAAATGTTGTGATGCCAGCATTAATCCAGCGGCTTGCTCCATTTTTGGTGATGCCGATCGGCGATTTCACCAGCACGATCAAGATCGCGGACACCACAATCGCGAGTACATCAAACCGCTGCAATGCCTTGTATGGAAACTTGATCATGATAAAAAGGGCTGCAAAGGCAACCACCGTACTCTGCGCCTGATTTTTCAGGAAAAACGCAGAGTCTCCATGATCAATTCCAGCATCATAAGAACTGACTGAGTAAATCATCAATAGTCCAAATCCGACCAAAAACAAAACTACAGTCAAAAGAACATAATCCATATTATGTTTGCTACTTCGGAATTTCACGGGTTGTTTTGCCACAATATCACTCCTTTAGATTCATTACATATTCCTTAAACTGAGTACCCCGCACCTCATAGTTTGGAAACATGCCCCAGCTTGCGCAGGCAGGCGACAACAGCACTGCATCCCCCGCTGCGGCTTCTCTGACACAGGCGTCAAGTGCTGCCTCAAAGGTGTCCTCAAACAGAATATCTTCCTTTGGAAATCCACATTGGACAGCGCACGCTGCGATCTTCTCCCTCGTCTGCCCGATCAGCACCAATTTCTTAACCTTGCCATCAAAGCAGCGTATCCAATCATCATACGTGCTGTCCTTGTCATAACCGCCGCCAATCAGTACGGTAGGACGTTCCATCGCCTTGATTCCCTGTATGGCTGCATCTGTATTCGTCGCCTTGGAATCATTGTAGTATACGACCCCCCTCTTCGTCGCAACATACTCAATACGATGCTCCACTGCCACAAAGCGTCTGATCGCCGCCAATATATTTTGCATTGGCACGCCTGCACTCATACTGATGCCGATTGCCGCCATGACATTCTCTATATTACAGACGCCGACCAGATTCATATCTGTCTTGACATTCAATAACCGCCGCTGCACGCCATCCACGGCAAGGAAGATGTCCTCTCCTTCGTAATACAATCCATTCTCAAGCCTCTGCGCTGACGAGAAATACACGACTTTTGCAGGGCACCTGTCCCCAAAATTTCTCGTATATTCATTTTCATAATTCAGAATACAGTAATCTTCCTCTGTCTGATTCATCGTCACAGCCTCTTTTGCCGCCACATAATTTTTCATTGTATGATGGCGGTTTAGATGGTCCGGCGTAATATTTAGTATCGCAGATACCTGTGGGTGGAAATCCTCGATCGTCTCAAGCTGGAAGCTCGAAATCTCCGCGACTGACACCGTATCCTCACCCATCAGCGGCGCCGCATCCGTATAGGGATTCCCAATATTCCCCACAATATATACGCTGTCATAATACTCCTGCATAATCTGTCCCACGAGAGATGTCGTCGTTGTCTTGCCATTTGTGCCAGTAATCGCAATGACGCTGCCCTTTGCAAAATGATAGGCAAGCTCCACCTCTCCCCAGATATGCATACCATGCTCCTTCATATAAACGACAAAATCCGCATCGACAGGAACACCGGGACTTAACACGGTAAGCACTGCATCCTCCACAAGTGCTTTAGGAAACGCTCCTGTGTAAACTTCTGCCTTTATCTCTTTTCCAAGCTTCTCTCTAAGTACAGCCTTTACTGCGTCTTTGTCTGTCTTTTCATTCTCGTCATACAGCACTGGCAATGCGCCATATTTTTCCAGCAACGCCGCCGAACCAATACCACTTTTACCAGTTCCGACGACAATCACTCGCCTCTCCTTCAAATCTATCATGATTCCTTATACACCTCTCCCAAATCCTTTCTGATCTATTCGTAACCAATTTCCTCCAAGTATGGAAGAATATTCTCAAAGAGCTGCCGCACTACCGGCGCTGCAATCTGCCCGCCATAATATGTTCCCTGCGGCGTGTCAATAATGGCAAGCGCCATGACCTTTGGGTCATCTGCAGGCGCAAATCCTAAGAAAGAAGCGATATACCTGCCACTCCCTCTCGGAAGTGTCTGGCTTGTAGCTGTCTTGCCGCCTATCCTAAAACCTTCCACATAGCCATTCTTACCGCCGCCATTCTCTACCACCTGCTCAAGTACATACTTTAATTTGTCTGTTGTATCAGACGACACAATCCCTTCCGACACAGGATATACAAACTCATCTACAGAGGTGCCATCCGCATTTACCGCCTTCACACCAAAATGAGGCGTCACCAGCTTCCCGCCGTTGATCAGCCCCGCCACAGTTGTCATCAGTCTGACGGGCGTGATTTGAAAGGACTGTCCAAAAGAGATCGTGGCAAGCTCCACCTCCCCAATCTTATCCAACTGATGCATGATCGTCCCCGCCTCTCCCGGAAGGTCGATTCCCGTCTTCTGCTTCAATCCAAACTTCGTAAAATACTCATAATAACGCTCTACGCCAATTCTCAGCCCCACCATGATAAATACTGGATTGCAGGAGTTCATAACTGCATGGGTGAAGTCCTCCGCGCCATGCCCTGCCACCTTATGACAGCGGATTTTCCTGTCATCTACAATGATAAAACCCGGACAGGAAAAATTATCTTCCAGACGCACAGCCCCGCTCTCCAATCCCGCTGCTGCTGTAATAATCTTAAAAGTAGACCCCGGTTCATAGGTATCGTTGATACAACCGTTTCTCCACATTTTATTGAGTAAATCCTGTGTGCTCTCATTGTCCCCTTCACCCTGGAGCTGAAATTCGTCAATCAGCGTATAGGGTTCATTTAGATGAAACTCTGGCACATCCACCATCGCAAGAATCTCTCCATTAT
>CAMWJQ010000187.1 GCA_947174615.1 uncultured Lachnospiraceae bacterium | reverse complement strand
GGCTTATGAAAGTCTGACCAGTGAGGGCGGGATATCACTGTCCGGAATTGCTGCGATGATTCTTCTGATTGTGCTAGCGGGATATTTAATAATTTACAATATTTTCAGCATTTCCGTGAAGACAGACATACGCGCCTATGGTCTGCTGAAAAATGTCGGGACGACTGGAAAACAGCTTGCGCGGATTGTGCGTATGCAGGCATTTTGCCTGTGTCTGGCGGGGATTCCGGCCGGGCTTCTTGTCGGGTATGGCTGCGGCGTGCTGCTGAGTCCGACGCTGACGGCAGATATTGACAGCATAGGGTATGTGCAGGAGGTCACGATCCGTGCTGATCCGTTGATTTTTGCGGCATCTGCGGTGTTTGCGCTTGTGACGGTCTATCTGTCATGCATACAGTCGTGCAGGATTGTCGCACGGGTATCGCCAGTTGAAGCGCTGCGCATCGCTGACGGCGGACGGATGCATGGGAGATCCGGTCATGCAGGAAGTGTCAACAAAAGCGTTATTGATGTTTCCATGTGGGGAATGGCGCTTGGAAATTTTGGGCGCAGCTGGAAAAGAGGGATGATTGTCATGTTCTCGATTGCCCTTTCGCTGGTGACATTAAACGGAATATTTATGATGGTTCGGGGATATCGCTTTGACACATATCAGCAAGTCTATATGGCGTCCGACTTTGCGCTCGACAAGCTGCCTGACTATGCGCCTTATGCGGTGCTGAACGGGATTACAGAGGAAACGCAAAGGCTTATCAATGCATGTCCCTATGCGGAGCGCATCGGCTATGTGCGCTATGCGGAGGAGTATCACGAGATGGAGCCGCGTCTGTGTGCAGTGTGGGACGAGATTGTGCGGGAGCGGCTCAGCAGCAGCTGGACGGAGCGCTGGGAGCAGATGAAGGCGGAAAATCAGATGCTGATTACATTGATGGGAATAGACTGTGCTATGTTTGACAAGCTGCAGTGGCGCGGGGAGACGCACACATGGGAAGAATTTTTGCGCGGAGATTCTGTTATCGTGGACTATCCGCTTTTTGCAGGTCAGGATGTGCATAGTTATCAGGCGGGCGATGATTTCCGGATGACGTATCAAAGTGGAATCGAGAGGGAGTATCAGGTGCTTGGCGAAGCGAGACTTCCGTATTCTTTGGATTATCCTTATACAAATCTGGTTACAGTGACAGTCCTGATACCAGATGAGGAGTTTATCGCGTGCACCGGTTCTAGGGCGGCAATGCGCGCTTTCATGGATGCCGTTCCCGGCTCGGAGGAAAAAGTGCAGCAGTATCTGGAAGAGACGGTTCTGTCGGAGGACAGCGCGCTGCTGCTGAACTCGGTACTGGACCTGAAAGCGTCCTTTGCGCGCTATCTGAACAAATACTATTTTGTGGGCGGTGCGCTTGCAATCGTGCTCGCGCTGATTGGCATGATGAATTTCCTGAATGTGATGGCGGCCTCCGTGCTGAGCAGAAAGCGGGAGCTTGCGCTTTTGGAAGTGGTCGGCATGACGAAGAAGCAGATCCGCGGGATGCTCATAGCGGAGGGATGTCTGTACCTTGGCGGTGCGTTTCTGCTGGCGGTACTTGTGACAGCGCTGTTTGGCGGGCAGCTTTTGACCGCCGTACTGGGGCAGGCGTTTTACTTCCAGATCAAAGTCACCGTGCTGCCAAGTGTGATTTTGCTGCCGCTGCTGGTGGCGATCGCCTTAATCATTCCGGTATATCAGTTCCGGCAGATGAGCAGGGAGAGCGTTGTGGAGCGGATTTCTTAGAGGCTGGGAAAATTATGTGTATTTGTGATGGGAGAGGCGCTGGGACAGTTTCGATAGTGTTTGAAATGGAGCATCTTGTGTGATATGATATATAGAACAACGAGTGAGAAGGATTATTTGTTGTCCTATATTTGATGAAATACAAGAGGTAGCAAACGACTATGAAAGTACAGGAATTGCGGCAGATGATGGAATTGGCTGACATGGAACATCTGATGAAAGCCTTTATAGAAAGCTATAAGCTTCTGAAAAAGGCGCAGAAGGAAGAAATCGATCCCGTGATCGCTGACATTTTAAAGGGAAATACAGTTGCAAAGAAAAAGACAGAGGAGATTGTCGTTGAATTTGAAGACCTGGAACAGCAGATCGAAGAATTTATCAAGAATGCCCGCGCGCAGAACTATATTGCCCCCAATCGTGTTATTCCAAAGAATCAGGGAAGGCTGAAGGGGTTAAAAAAATATGACAGCGGGCGGTATAGAGTGGAGTGTGACATTGATGAACTTTGTGATTTATTCTTAATGCTCAGCGCCGCGCTTGCAGAGCCGATCAAAGGAGTGGAGTATTATCTTGCGTATTACAAAGGTGAGAATCAGGAGAGAGCGCTGTATCATGCACTTTCCTTCATTGATAATATCAAAGAGGACGAACTGTGGATGCAAGTATATGAATATGGGATAAAGCATAATATAAAACTGTCTGATTCTATGCAGACGAAGTATGAGAAGCGGAAAAATCAAAACAGTTGAAAGGATACAGGGAGTCAGCATATCATGCAATATATACATTACTACGAGTCGCCGCTTGGCAGGATCACCCTCGCAAGCGACGGGGAAAAGCTGTCAGGTCTATGGTTTGATGGTCAGAAATATTATGGCAGCACCCTTTCGGAAGAAAACGAACAGAGAGAACTTCCGATTTTTAACCAAACCAGTCAATGGCTAAACCTTTATTTCAGCGGACAGGAACCGGATTTTACACCGCCGCTGTCCTTGCAGACCACACCGTTTCGCAAGGCGGTGTGGGAAATCATGCTGCAAATTCCTTATGGACAGACCATGACGTATGGGGCGATTGCGAGAGAAATCGCAGCACAGAGGGGAATCGGGCAGATGTCCGCACATGCGGTCGGCGGTGCAGTCAGCCACAATCCGATATCCCTGATCATACCATGTCACAGAGTCGTTGGGACAAACGGAAGCCTGACGGGCTACGCGGGCGGCATCGACAAAAAAGTGCGGCTTTTGACTTTGGAACAGGCGGATTTGTCGAAGCTCTTTGTTCCGACAAGGGGCACAGCGCTGTAAGCGAGGATTTTTTCCCGTCATCGTGCAGGTATTTGAACTGCTGTAAGGAGTTAGGTTTCTTTTCACACCCATGCCAAAGTAGTGGGAATTAAGCATTAAAGCTAAAATATTTCGTCTTTCAATTGATTTATTTGGGAAATTTTGCTAAAATAAAAAACATGGAACGATGAAATGATATTCAATGTAAAGGAGAAAGCAGATGAGTAAGGTAACGTTTGATTATTCAAAGGCAGGGCAGTTTATCAGTGACCATGAGGTTGAGTACATGAAAAAGCTCACGCTTGACGCAAAGGATGTTTTGGTGAACAAGACCGGCGCAGGCAATGATTTTCTGGGATGGATTGACCTGCCGGTAGATTATGACAAGGAAGAATTTGCACGGATCAAAGAGGCGGCAAAGAGGATTCAGGGCGACAGTGAAGTGCTGCTGGTGATCGGTATTGGCGGTTCTTATCTGGGCGCGCGGGCAGCGATCGAATTTCTGCGCCACGGCTTTTACAACATGGTGGACAAGAGTATCCGCAAGACGCCGGAAATCTATTTCGTGGGAAATTCGATCAGCTCGACCTATATCAAGCATTTGACAGATGTCATCGGCGACAGGGATTTTTCCATCAACATGATCAGCAAGTCCGGCACGACGACAGAGCCGGCGATTGCATTCCGTGTATTTAAAGAAATGATGGAGAAAAAGTACGGCAAGGAGGGCGCTGCGAAGCGAATCTACGCGACGACTGACAAGGCGAAGGGCTCTTTAAAGAATCTGGCGACCGAGGAAGGGTATGAGACGTTTGTCGTTCCTGATGATGTGGGCGGACGCTTCTCTGTACTGACAGCGGTTGGTCTGCTTCCGATCGCAGTGAGCGGAGCGGATATCGACAAGCTGATGGAGGGCGCTGCGAGCGGCAGAAAGAGCGCTTTGGAACTTCCGTTTGAGGAAAATGACGCCATGAAGTACGCGGCAGTCAGAAATATCCTTTTGAGAAAAGGCAAAGCCGTTGAGATTCTCTGCAACTATGAGCCAAGCGCACACTATGTCTCAGAGTGGTGGAAACAGCTCTTCGGTGAGTCCGAGGGCAAGGATCAGAAAGGGCTGTTCCCGGCAAGCGTGGATCTCACGACAGATCTTCATTCAATGGGACAGTTCATTCAGGACGGTTCAAGAGTGATGTTCGAGACAGTGCTCAACATTGAGAAGGCGAGAGAGGAAATCACAATCGGCACGGAGCCGGTCGATCTGGACGGGCTCAACTATCTGGCGGGCAAGACGGTGGACTTCGTAAACAAGAGTGCGATGAACGGCACTGTGCTTGCGCACACCGACGGACAGGTTCCGAACCTGATGGTAACTATGCCGGAGGTCAGTGAATTTTATCTGGGCGAGCTGTTCTATTTCTTTGAGTTTGCCTGCGGTCTGAGCGGATACCTGCTCGGCGTCAATCCGTTTAACCAGCCCGGTGTGGAGAGCTATAAGAAGAATATGTTTGCGCTTCTCGGAAAGCCCGGCTATGAGGCGGCAAGAGAGGAATTGTTAAAGAGATTGTAATAAAGAGTATAAAAGATTTTGAATAGAAACCAGTAAGAATAGTTCCGCAGGAGCCCTGCCTGCGGGCTATTTTTACTGGTTTCTAAAGTTTCCTGTAACGTTCGAATGTTAATATATTTTCAGATGGTTTAGTTCAGCGGCGGCAATGTCCTTTTCAAGCCACATATAGCGAAACAGTGCATAACCGTCATAGCCGAGCTGCTGTGCTGTGACATATTGATAGGCGAGGTTGGTATCGCTCGACGCCCAGCCCAAATCTGTCTTAGAGCTGGTTCCGACGCGGTAGAGGGCTAATCCTACATACATTGGAAGCTGCTGTTTGTTGAGCGCCTTCCATGCATTGCAGCGGTCTGTAAACATGCAGGTCGCAGCGCCGCCTGTCATATAGACATCCGTCCAGTAGATTTGAGGCATGATATAGTCGATGTATCCCGGCGTGGAGAGCCATGTGTCAATATCTGCGCCCTGACTGCGCGCGTTGTCCGGATTTCCGGCGGGACTGATGCCGAAGGTACAGTCAGGTTTCAGCGATTTGATGGTCTTATATACCTGAGAGACCAGTGCATTCACATTGGTTTTTCTCGATATGATATCGAGCTGGTCCGCCATGCCCGATACATAGAAGTAGTCGTCAAAATGAATGCCGTCCACATCATAGCGGCTCACGATCTCACGGACGCCATTGATAATTAAATCCCTGGTCTCCTTCCGTGCCGGATCGAGCGCCAGACAAGTCTGCCCGCCCGGCGCTTTGTACTCGATCGTATAGGGCAGAAACAGTGCGTGATACGGTGTCGCCTTGAAGCTGGCTGTCGATTTATTGTCGCGGGAGAGACGGTAGGGATTGAGCCACGCTTCAAACTGCAGGTTTTTGGCGTGCGCAAGCTCGATCAGGATCTGCAGGGGATCATAGCCGGGATCGCTCCTGTCGCTTGTGAGGTATTCCGACCACGGAAAATAGTCGGAGGGATACATGGCGTCACCCATAGCGCGCACGTGCACAATAACCGTGTTCATGCCGTTGGCGAGAACGTTGTCATACATGGAGGAAACTGTAGTTCGAAATGTTTTTTCAGTCTTGTCCTGCAGGCGTTCCTCGATATCCAAAAAGGAAATCCAGCAGGCTTTTTTGCTGGAACTGTTTATTTCCGGCGCCGCTTTGACAGAGAGCTGATTTGCTGGCGCTGCCACGAGCAGGGAGAGCAGTAAGATGCCCGAGAACAGGCAGGAGAGTAGTTTGTGTAATTGTGTTTTCATTATATTTTTCATTCCTTTCTTTTTTGTACAGCTTTGTACGGCTTTGTACAGTTTGGTACAGCCCCGCGCAGAGGAAGTACGCCGCAAAAGCGGTGTATGGATGTATAAGGTCCTGTGATATCCGCGGCTTATCTGTGCCAGTCAACGGACGGGAGCGGAAGGCATTGATCGCAGAAATATGTTAAAATATCCTGAACGAGCTGGAAATCTTCTGTCACCATCGTGCCCGGGAAATCCTGACCGCCCAGAGGACCAATGACATCTGTGTTTTTGCTGCCATTGTCGTAACAAAGTGCAGTATCGTTCTCCAGATCGATGATGCCGACTGAAAATCTCGTGCCATCGCCGTAGAGCAGCAGGTTTTGTTCATGCCCGTCACTGCAGACCGCCGCAATGGACAGGTAAGTCAGTTTTCCGGTCTTTAGCTTCTTGACAGCAAGATTGCAGAGCTTCTTTGAAGTCATGGATTCGAGGCTTTTCTCATCGAGGCTCTGTGCGGTATGGTCAAGCGCATAGCAAAATCCGGTGTATAGGACCTGCGGCTTTTTCGCTTTGGCCTTTGGAAATTCAACGCTCGCTGCCTGTGAGAAATCCGGCTCCGGAAATGGGAACGCGATAGTCTCCTCATAAAAATAAATCCAATACATCAAATCGTACCCATAATCAGAACAGATGATGTTTTCAATAAAGTCATCAATCAAAACGGGGTATTCAACCACGCACATTTGGGGGATGGTCAATCCAAACGCCTGCACGAACGAAGTGTCAAGAGAATGTCTGCGTGCGTACCGAATGCCGGTATCATCACGGACAGCAAGGAAGTATTTTTCCTCTGTTCCATATAGGAGAACTTCCCTGTGGCGCTCACCGCCAGTGATTCGAATGATGCTGCACGCTTCTTTTTTCAGCAGCTTTTTTAATATTTTTTGAATCTGAGAGGCTTCTGGAGCGCATGAGAAATCAAGGCTGTAGTTTTTGCCATTCTCCTGATATTCTATCGATTTCAGCACTGGTTTCCTGAAGCTGCAGGGATGCTTTCGCCGCTCATAGGTTCCAACGCAGTAATATAGAAGCTGCCCGCCGTGTTCACAGATAAAATCACATTCGTCATAATACAGCGGAATGGAGTTGTTGATAAAGAATGTGGAGCCGTGAACGTGGGCATTGGCGTAGGCAGGATAGACAGTGCCGTTTATGGTCATAGGTTCGGGCGGCTGGTGTGCAGACAAAAAGTCCGCATTGACATAGGTGTAGCATAGACCAGTGGCATGATTTTGAATGCGCTCGACACGTTTTGGCGTTCCATCGTCATCAAATTCCTGATCGAGAAAATAACTCCAGCGTTCTTCGTCGGTCTCTTTTAAAATGTACATGGTCTTGATATTCCACTCGTCATACTCAAAAAGGCGGATATCGGCAGCATTGTTCTCAAGCTCCTGTTCGCGGCTGATCGTGATGCAGTTCTCCACGGGATGCCATGTATGCTTTATTTTGCGCAGAGAAAGCTCGGTGTCTGCTCTCACGGCTTCTTTGCCATGCTTGAAAATCTCATCGTGTTTCTTCTGATTTTCGACAGTACCGTCGAGAATAAAAGGACCATGTTTTAGCAGATCCTGTTTCCAGCGAGGCAGTTCAGCAGGATTTTTATGATAGATCAACGGAGTTTCGCGGAAAGTGTATTTTCTGAATTGGACAGGGCTGCTCGTAGGGATTTCTCCTTTCTAAATATGCAGAACGTTTATTGTCTTGTTAAATTTTCGGTTTCTTGGGCATTGAGTAACAATACAAAAAATAACCGCCTGAAGCCTGAGATACTTGGCGGTTACTTTGATATGCGACAATAAACTACAGGCAAACGTTTACTGGTATTGTCTTTGTAGTTAATATAACATAGAGGGGGGTGAATATCAAGAATATTTTGAGC